>VGFD01000021.1 GCA_016868975.1 Armatimonadota bacterium
CGTGGCGGAGGCGGCGGTGGTGGGAAAGAACCACGAGGTCAAGGGCCAGGTGGTGTGCGCATTCGTCACCTTGAAGATGGGCAAGCAGCCCGGCATCGCCGAGGCGGACGACCTGAAGGCGCACGTCGCCAAGAAGATCGGCTCCATCGCCAGGCCCGAGGAAATCCACTTTTCCGCCGACCTCCCCAAGACGCGCAGCGGCAAGATCATGCGGCGCCTGCTGCGCGACATCGCCGAGGGGCGCGTCCTCGGGGACACCACCACGCTGGCCGATCCAGGAGTGGTCGCCTCCCTGAAGGAACGGTACGAGGGTGAGGAAGGATAGTAGCCCGGCTTGAGCATCACAGGTCTCGACGAGAAGGAGCTGATCGCCCTCTGCCAGCAGGGGGATCAGGCCGCCATGGCCGAGCTGGTCGAGCGCTACCAGCGCTACGTCTACCGGCTGGCCTACAACCTGACCGGCAACGGCGCAGACGCGGACGACCTCGCGCAGGACTCCTTCATCAACATTCTCAAGGGCATCGGGAACTTCAAGGGACGATCGTCGGTCACTTCATGGATTTACGTCGTGGTGCTCAACACGTTCCGCGACGCAAAGCGGAAAGCCGCCCGCCGCCCGGTCACCTCGCTGGAGAACCAGCCGGGCGGGGCGGAGGCCACCCCGCAACCCCTCTGGGAACAGGGGGACAGCCTGCTCAAGGAAGAGCTCTCGCAAGTGTTGCACAAGGCACTGGTCCAGGTGCCCGAAGACTTTCGGATGGTCGTGGTCATGTACGACATCCTGGGGTATTCCTACGAGGAAATCTCCCAGATGCTCGGCCTCCCCATGGGCACCGTGAAGTCGCGCCTGCATCGCGGCCGCAGCTTCATGCGGGGAAAGCTGGGCAGTAAAGAGGAGTTGCTTGGATGAATCTACGCCAATGTGCTTGTGCAATCTCTCGCTGGAACTTCACGGGAAATTTTCGTGCAATGGGAACAGTCGACGCCGCGGTTGCTTCTGATTTGCGCAGGGGAGAGGAGTGAGCGAGTCTGGACTGCCAAAAGGTCCGTGATGAATTATCCGCATACCTCAATCGCGAGCTCTCCGGGAGCGCGCGCGAGGTCATCGAAGCGCATCTGCTCATCTGCAAGCCTTGCAATGATGAGCTAGAAGTCTACCGCGTGATGGTGGTGGGATTGCGCGCGATGCCGGCGCCACGCATGCCGGCCGATTTCACCAGCCGCTTGATGGCCCGCTACGCCCAGGTTCAGGATACGCCGGAGCTGGCCGCGTCGGTTGCCGAAGCCACGCGCCTGCCCGAGGTCCCCCCGGAGGCCGCCACCACGGTGCAGGCACCCCTACTCGTACCGGTACCGCAGACCGTTCCGCCGCCCCCCGCCTGGATGCCGCGGGAAGCCCCGCGCCGCCAGTCGTCCTATCGATCGTTCTACGCCATGGCCGCCAGCATCGCGTGCGTGTTCTTCATCGGCCTGATGCTGGGCAAGTCCGGCAACACCAAACTGGGACCCAAGGATCTGGCCACCAGCGTGCCGCGCTCCGCGCTGCTGGATGCCATGCTCCCGGTGAACATGAAGGTGGACGGGCCCACCGGCCAGGTGGGCGCCTGGAATCCCGCCCGGGTGCAGCTCGTCTCCAATCCCGACGCCGCGCCGCTCCCAGAGAACGCGGAGCTGTCGGTGCAGTTGCCGCCGGACGTGCGGATGGAGGTCCCCGACCAGACGCCCAACGTCGTGCCAACGCTGATCCCGGTGCAGTCCATGGGCGCGCCGCAAGTGCGGGTGTCGCAGGCGCACCAGATCGTGATCATCCCGGTGTCCACCCTCTCCGGAGGGCAGTGGGAGCGGCAACTGCGCTGGCGCGTGGAACGTCGCTGCAACTTCCAGACGGTGGTCGAGTTCCGCTGCGACGGCGCGTACCGCCGCGAGATCGTCACCTTCCAGGCGAACCAGTAACACGGCCCCCGCGACCCGCGTCGCGGAGGCCCTTTTCAGGCGCTGTCAGTTCAGCTTGATGGTGCGCGGCTTGACCGCCTCGGACTTGGGCAGGGTCAGAACCAGCACGCCGTTCTCGTAGTTGGCGTTGGCCTTGTCGGCGTCCACCGGCACCGGCAGCGTCAGGCTGCGCGCCACCTGGCCGTGGAACCGCTCGCGCAGCACGTAGCGGCTGTTCTCGGAGGCCTCGCCGTTGCTGATGGTCGCCTTCAGGGTGAGCGTGTCGCCCTGGAAGTGGATGTCCACCTTTTCCTTGTCAGCGCCGGGCAGGTTGGCCTTGATGATGAACGCGTCGGGGGTTTCCTGCACGTCCATCGCCATCCCGCGCACCGGGGTGGCGGTCGGACCGCCGGGGACGAAGCTGTCCTCGAACAGGCGGTTGATTGCCTCACGCAGCGTCATTGAGTCACGTACGGGCTCGAACACGGACAATCCGGTCATCTTGGGGATTCCTCCTCGTGAAACTCTGGTGGCGGGCGCGGCCCGCAAGCGGAGAATAACGCGGGGAGCGTTAGAAGCACGTAAGAGGAGTGTTAGCGTTGTGTGAGAATTTCCGCATCCCATGCCAGGCGGCCCGGACGCTGAAGACGTGCAACTTTCGCTCGACCTCCCCACCGACCCCACGCTCTTCGGCGACCTGGAGAGACTTCTCACCCGGGTCGTGGAGGCCGCTGGCGGTCGCGTTCACCTCGTCGTGCAGAACGCCGCCCTGCTCCGCCGACTGCTCGAAGAGCGCCGCTGGCTGGAAGCCGCCGTCCATCAGAGCGGCAACGGAGTGCTCATCCTCGACCGCCAGGGGATGGTGGTCGGCTTCAACCTCGTGCTGGAGCGGCTTTCCGGGTGGTCGCTGGACGACGCGGTGGGCAAGCCGAGCCACCAGGTCTTCCCGTTCGAAGTGGCCGGCACGTCCTACTCATTGCAGCCCCTGGCCATGGAGGGGGACGGGCCTCCGCCGGTGGAAGCGCGCCTGACCACCCGAGAGGGCGCTCCGCTCGACGTCGAAGTGGCGTCCGCCCTGGTTCGCGACGACCGCGGCGTCCTGCTGGGCTCGGTGGTGACCGTGCGCGACATCCGCGCGCGCAAAGAGAAGGAGCGCCTGGAGCGGATTTTCCTGTCGGCGGTTTCCCATGAATTGCAGACGCCCATCGCGATCATCAAGGGATTCGCCGGACTGCTCAGCGACCCGGAGATTTCGCTCCCGCCCGAGCAGGTGCGCCAGAAGGCCGCCATCATCGAGGAGGAGAGCGCGCGCCTGGAGCGCATGGTGTCGCAGATGCTGCTGGCGTCACGGCTGCAAGCCGGGGGATTGAAGCTGGAGCGGGAGACGGTGGCCCTCGAGGCGCTCGTCGCCCGGGTCGTGGAAAAGTTGGAGCCAGTGGCCCAGGCGCGCGGCGTGACGCTGCGCTGCGACTACCCCGGGGAAATCGCGCCGCTCCACGTCGATGCCGGAAAAATCGAGCAAGTCGTGGGGAACCTCATTGAAAATGCGCTGAAATACTCCGGCGGCCACACGGTGACCGTTCGCGTGGCGCAACGACCCTGGGAATTCGAGGTAAGCGTCGTGGATGAAGGCGTCGGTGTGCCGCTCGAATCGCGCGAGCAGATTTTCCAACCGTTCGAGCGGGGCGCGCAGGGGCCCGGAAAGATTCACGGCACCGGCCTCGGATTGTTCATCTGCAAGGCCATCGTCGAAGCGCACGGCGGACACATCGGCGTCGAAGACGCGCCCGGCCGCGGGTCGCGATTCTACTTCACCTTGCCCCGGGGTTCAACGCCATGAGCCGCCGCATCCTGGTTATCGAGGACGAGCCGCACATGCTCGATCTCATCCACACCACGCTGGAGTCGGCCGGGTTCAACGTCTCTGGCGCGACGACCGGCGCCGACGGTCTCAAGCGCGTGCGCGACGAGCTTCCGGACCTGGTGCTGCTCGACGTGAACCTGCCCGATCTCACCGGCTTTGAAGTGCTCGAGCAGATCCGCGCGGGAATTCCCATCCCGGTCATCATGCTCACCGCCCAGAACAGCGAGGAGGATCGGGTGCGCGGCCTGGAACTGGGCGCCGACGACTACCTCGCCAAGCCGTTCAGCCACCGCGAGCTGGTCAGCCGCATCAAGGCCGTCCTGCGCCGCACCGAGATGCCGGCGCCGCTGGCCCGGCAGGTTGTAGAAGTCGACGACGAATTATCAGTGGATCTGGATCGGCGTGAAGTCATCGTGCGCGGAGAGCGCGTGCGGCTGCGGCCCACCGAGTTCAAGCTGCTGCACCACCTGATGAGCCACGCCGGGCAGATCCTGACGCACGACGCCCTGCTCTCCCGGGTCTGGGGACCGGAGTATCGCGACGACACGCAATTGCTCCGCCTCTACGTCACCTATCTGCGAAAGAAATTGGAGCGCGATCCGGCGCATCCGCGGTACATCCACAACGAGCGGGGCCTTGGCTACCGCTTTCTGGATTTTCGCGCGGCCGAGACCGAGTCCCCCAGGGGACGGATAAAATATCCCGATTGAGGAGACTCGCCGCTTGCAAGTCCTGGTCCTGCTTTTAAGTCTGTTCCTTGTGCCCGGTCTGGAGGCCGCCGCGCCGCCCCGCACCGTGAAAATCGTGCAGTTCAGCGATATTCACTATGGAAATGAGGAGTACAAGCCGGAGGCCTGGCACAAGGCTTTCGATGAAGGCGAGAAAGTGCGGCCCGACGTCTTCCTGTTCACCGGCGACCAGGCCGACAACAAGTGCACGCCTGAGGAATTCTGGAAACGCCTCGACGGGGTCATCGGCGAAATCCGCGTGCGCCTCGACCGGGTTCGCGCGCCGGCCATGCTGGTGCTGGGCAACAACGACCTGGTGAAGAACTACCAGACCGACCCCGAGGTGTTGAACCCGACACTGAAGGCCTACCGCAAGGGCCTGGGGAGCTACTATTACCTCGACGAGCTGGGCAACGGCGTGTATCCCAGGGTGGTCAAGGGGATCACCTGGATCTCGCTCAACACGCAGATTTTCTCCCGGCACAACAAATATTCCGGCCGCCCCGAGCAGGCGGCCCGCACCCTGGAGTGGCTGCGCGACGCGTTGAAAGCGCTTCCCCAGGAGCGGCCGGTGGTAATCCTGGTGCACATTCCCCCCACCTACGATCTGTACGACCACAGCCTGTCCTGGTTGGCCGAGGACCTGGATCGCTTTCACGACGTCGTGCGCGACCATCGCGGGCCCATGCTCATTATTGGCGGCCACTACCATCGCAACGAGATCCACTCGCTGACCCGGGCCGGAAAGCTTGACGTGCCCATCCTGCTGGCCGGCTCGCTGTCCTTTAAGTACGGGAATTATCCCAACTGGCGGGACTACGCGCTGAAATTTGCGCACCGCGGAGAAATGTCGAGCTTCGCGTATCGCATACGCTATCCGGATGACGCGTCGTGGAACACGACCTGGGGGATCGAGCGGCCCATGCGCATGGCGAGCATTTCGGCCTGGATTACCCGCATCGGAGACAGCACCGAGAAATATCTCCGCTACATGCGGGATCTCTACGCGCACAACAAAAAATGGGAATCCTGGGCCAGCGCGGAAGGCGCGCGCCGCACGATGCTGCGCGAAGTCTGGTCGACGGTGCCGGCGCCCGCGGCGAAGTAAAAGACATGACGGTGGAGGACTCGATGATTTGTGGAGGTTTTTCCCATGCCGGACGAGGTCCATCAGCCTTCGGCCTTCGGAAAGCGTGAAGTCGTGCACGACGCCGCGCCCACCGAAGTGATCGTCGACGAGGGAACGCCCTGGGTCTGGGTGGCTCTGTCCCTGGTGTTCCTGCTGGGCCTGCTGTTGTTCTTCGCCTGGAACACGGCGCCCGCGCCGCCCCCTCCAACGCCCACGGTCATCCCGCAGCGGCCGGCTACCGTCGAGGTGAACGGGCCGGGCAACGTCCCCGCGCCGCAGGCTACCGTGGTGCAGCCCACTGTCAACATCCCGCCGCCCACCGAGCGCATTCCCGCGCCGGGCGCGACCAGCGGGCCGTAACGGCGGGCCTGGGGAGGCCCGGAAAGTTAACAAACACGTAACCCTGAAAGACCCTCGCCGTTGCTAGACTGGAGACAGCCTGCAAAAATGCAAAGAAGGTCTGTTCCATGGAGCGCGTTCAGAAGTTCATTGACTCGGCAAAGCTTGTGGCCGTGCTGGCCTTGCTGACCATTCTCATGGGTGGCTGCGGTGGAGGGGGCGCGGGCAGCGGTCCGGATATCTCAGCACCGTCCTCGCAGGCGCCGGCTTCGTCTTTCGGGGCTACGACCACGACCTTCACCGACACCACATTTACCGGCGGCGGAACCCCGGAGGGAAGTCCGGGCACCGCGGCCAACCTCAATCCGGCCGCGGTGCCCGGCCTTCCCTCCGGGGTTCCGCCCGCGGTCAACACGGCGCGCGCCGCCGTCTCGCGCTCGGCCACCGCGACGGCCATCACGATGTCGCTGCCGGCCGGCTGGAGCATCGTCTCCTTCCCCTTCGCCAGCGTCACCTCGGTGTCGGGCCTCGCGCGCCAGCTCTACGCCTACACCGGCGGGCAGTTCAGCACCGTCGACCCGGTGAAGGCGCCGGAGAGCGTTGACACGCGGCTGGGCTACTTCGCGTTCTGCGACACGCCGACCATAATCACCGTGAACGGCGAGCTCAACAGCACCGGCACGGTCAAGACCGTCCCCCTGGTGGCGGGCTGGAACCTCATCGGCTGCCCCTCGGCCAGCAATCTTCCCTACTCGCGGATGTCGCTGACGCGCATCGGCGCGAGCCGCGTGTTCGAGGAGTGCACCGGGTTCACGCTGACCCCCACCGACACGTGGCTCTCGCAGTATGCGTACGGGCTCACCAACGGCAGCTTCACCGCGGACGACCTGCAGGGGGCCGGCGCGCTCAACACCCGCGAAGGCCGCTACGTTTTCGTGTGGCAGGATCTGGAGCTGAACTTCAATCCCGTCGTGCCCTCGCCGACGCCCGCCATCACCTCGCTGTCCGCGAGCAGCGTGACCGTTGACGAAACGCTCACCATCAACGGCTCCGGCTTCGGCGCCTCGTCGGGCGGGCGGCAGGTCACCATCGGCGGCATCCCGGTGCCCGCCGTGGACATCCTCTCGTGGACCACTTCGGCGATTTCGGTGCGCGTGCCCAACGTGGCCCGCAGCGGCAAGGTGGTCGTGCTGGTGGATCGCTATCCCAGCAACCGCCTCAACATTCTCGTGTCCGGCAGCGGGGGATCGGGCAGCGGCGGGGGAACCGGCTCGCTTTCCGGCACGGTCGTCAATCGAACGACCAACCAGCCGCTGCAGGGCTGCCAGATCATGCTCGACACCGGCGAACTGACCATCTCCGACGCCAGTGGAAACTGGAGCCTGACCGGCCTCGATCCGGGCGAGCGCCTCCTCTTCGCGACGCTGCTGGGATATCAGACCGGCGTCGGGCTGGTGACGGTGCAGGCCAACACCAACCGCACGGTCGGCGTGCTGCTCTCACCGGCCAGCGGCGGCGGTGGCGGTGGCGGCGGCGGTGGTGGCGGCGGGTCCACGACCGGCACGCTGTACGTGAAAGCCTACCGCTACGGCGGATACGGCGTGCAGCGCATCGAAGTGACCGCCTCCGGCAACCTGCAGCGCTACGACACCGGCACGCAGGTGGACAACGGCGACACCTACGAGGACCTGACCTGCTCCGGCGCGGTCATCGGCCGCACGTACACCATCAAGGTCACGTGGTGGAGCGGGCTTACCCGCACCATCGTGAAAACCTTCTACCGCGACGGCGAGTCCGAGACCATTTACAATCCATAGAGCCCGTCGGGAGACGGGCGGTAAAACCCATGGAAACAGGCGGCGCAGCACGCCGTCAAGAACGAACGTCGCGTCGGCTGAGCCGACCCGTGCCTAGGAGAGAACTGATGCAAATCCAGCCGCTGGCCACTACCCCCACGCGCGCCGCCCGGCCCACGCCTCCCGAGGGCGAGGTTGGGGTGCTCACCAACGCGCAGGACACGGTGGTGCTCCCCAATTCGGGGCAGGCGCTGCCCGGCGTGCGCGAGGGATTGTCCACGCGCAACGTTCGGGTGAGCGAGCCGGTGGCGCCGACGTCGGACGGCACGTACGTGTTCGCGGACTCGGATCCGCGCGCGCGCGCGGCGCTGTCCTTCTCCTCGGTGGTCCGCACCGTGCAGCTCTTCGAGGACGCGATGGGGCAGCCCCTCAAGTGGGCGTTCCGCGGCAGCCACCTGGACATCCGCCCCGACGAGGGCGAGATGCTGAACGCGTATTACTCGCGGGATGAGGGCGGCCTGTCGTTCTTCCACGCGAAGGACCCGGTGACCGGGCAGGTCGTGTATTCCGGAGACTCCGGGGAAGTGACGTCCCACGAAGCCGGCCACGCGATCCTAGACGCGCTGCGGCCCGGCTGGCTGATGGCGTGGTCGCCGGATCCCGCCGCGTTCCACGAGTCGTTCGGGGACGTGGTGGCGATTCTGGTGTCGCTGCACGACGGGCCCACGCTGGACAAGCTCGTCGAGCAGACCGGCGGCGACCTGACGAAGCCCAACCTCGTGGCCAACAACGGCGAAAATATGGGGATCGTCATCAACCACACCGCCGGGAAAAATGTGACCGGTGGGGATTACGGCCGCACCGCGCGCAACAACTTCAAGTGGGCGGATCCCTCGACGCTGCCCCACCGCGGCGGCCCGGATCAGCTCGGCAGCGAGTCGCACAGTTTCTCCAGATTGTGGACGGGGGCGTTCTACGACGTCCTCACCTCGCTCGCGGCGGCGAACCAGGCGGCGGGGATGTCGCCGAAGGACGCGCTGCGTGCGGCCGGCGATAAGGGCGTGCGGATGTACGCGAACTTGATGAAAATGGCGCCGCAGGGCGACTTCACTTACCGAGAACTGGCCCAGGCGATGGTGCGCGCGGATCAAAAGCACAACGGCGGAAAAAACGTCGACGTACTCACGAAGGTGTTCACCGACCGGCAGATCTTGACCCCGCAGGCCGGCATGCTGTCGACGGCGCCACGCGCGTCGCGCCTGGAGTTCGAGTCGCTGCCCGGAGAAACCGACGATAAATTGCACCAGGTGCGCGTGAAATTGTCGGGCGACGATTTCGGCCCGTTCGCCGGCGCGGTGGTGGAAAATCCGGTCGACAATGACGGCTCGCTTACCAAGGACGCCGAAGTGTCGTTCCGCGTGAAAGCCAACGTGAAGCGCCTCATCGACGAAGGGCGCATCCGCAACGATCCGCCGGGTTACAAGCTCAAGCGTGAGGACTACTTCGACGCCGAGGGCCGCCCGTATATGGGCGCCACGAAGTGGATCGACGGCCAGATGAAAATCGAGCGCCTGCCGGTCGCGACCTGAGGGCCTCGCTTCCGCGCCGCGCGGGCGGACACGCTACTCTGCGCGGTGTCCGTGGCGGACACGCTACTCTGCGCGGTGTCCGTGGCGGACGCTGCCCGCGGGCGCGGCCCCCGAGCGGAGTAATTCCTAACCGACCGGCTGCTGGGCCGCGTGCAGGCGGTCGAGCGCGCGCTGGGCTTTCGCTTTGTCGCCCTCGCTCGCCGTGGTAGAATCCACGATGGACTGGAGACGCTTTTCCTCGGCGCGGGCGAACGCGGGCATAGTGTTCTCAGGCACCGCGAAGGATTCGTACGTGGGCGGCAGGCCGTACTTGCCGAGCAGCTTCACGCGGGCGTCGATTTCCTCGCGCGAGAGATCGAGGTCTTTCTCGAAATGGTTGAGGTAGCGGACGTCCTGGGCGGGATCCAGGTTGGCCAGCGTGGGACGGATGTAGGTCACCTCGCCCGGGAACGTGGTGAGATCCCAGTACTGCAGGGTGCGCTCGGCCGAGCCCTCGCGGGTCGCGTAGTCGCGGACGATGCGGCGCAGCAAGCGGTCCTCGGCGCGCGGAGTATCCAGATACACGCTGGCGTGGGGAAGCTCCAGGTCCTTCAGCTGGTTGATGATGCGGCCGTTGGTTGCGTGCAGCGAGTCGATGACGAGGATGTCGTCATTGGCCAGCTCCAGGTGCTCCTTCTTGTCGAGGCGGATGCCGGTCACGTTGTCGACCGGGCGCCGCCAGCCGCCTGGGCGAGTGGCGGTGAAGTCGTAGATGGGAATGTCGGCGGTGCCTTCGCCGATCAATTTGGAAATGTCGCGGCCCAGCTCGTCGATGTGCATGGCGTCGGGGCTGTCCCAGTTGTAGGTGCCATGGGCGGTCATCGGATATTCGGCGTCGTCCATGTCGCGGAAGTACATGTCGCCGGTCAGCGCCACGATTTTGCGGTCGCCGGCCATCTGCTTCAATTCGTTGATAATCGTCGTCTTGCCGGCGCCCGAGGGGCCTCCCAGGAGGATGGCCACGCGCTTGCCCTTGGGCAGCTTGGCCAGCAGGTCGGTGAGCAGGGCCTTGTTGTTGGGCGTCTCGCCCTCAACCAGCGCGGCGTCGAGCTTCTGCGGATCCAGCTCGGTGGGGACGGACAATTCGAACACGTGCGCGAGGTCGTCGACCGGCGTGGGTGGCTGATAGAACGCGCCCACTTCGGCACCCTTCACGGCGCGCGAGCCGGCCAGGTCGGCGATGAATCCGAAGGCGCCTTCCGGGGACGAGCTGCCCAGGGCCTCTTCGCGACCCGCGACCATGAGCTTCGTGCCACCGCCGGCGCTGGGCGCCACGGCGACGGTGGCGTGCATTGACGGGTAGGCCTTCAACTGGCTGATGAGCTGCTCGGCGACGTCGCGGCGGTTTTCCGCCGTCCAGCCTTTGGAGGCGGTGGTCACCGCGATGGCCTGGGAAGGCAGCGGCGTGAAGGACCCCAGCTCGACCTTGTCGCCCGCGCCGGCCTCGGACGACGCGGCGGCGTGGCGCTGCGGCTTCGCGGCGAGGAGGGGGCGAATATTGGACACGCGGTTCATGAACAAGAGATCCTTTCCCAGGCCTTTCGACTATTGTACAGGGGATTCGCCCTTCTGATGCGCACTTTTCTGTAAACTTCCGGCCACCGCGGCCTGCAGGGCCTTCAGGTCGGGCCCGCCGCGGTAGGCGATGCGGCCGGTGGGGTCGACGAAGATCCAGCAGTTGGCGTCAGAGCCGCCGTACTGGTCGACGGAGACTTTGCCGCCGGGGTCGGCTAGCACGAAGTCCGCGCGCGGCACGAATTCGTCGAAAAATGCACGACCAGATCGCTCATCGGCGAACACGAGCAAATTCCATGCGGAAAGATGGGCCTCGGAATGCGCCCACTCGTATAGTTCCTGGTCTTTCGGAACACGTGCCCTGCAGTCGCCGCAACCAACTGCGGACAGTACGATCAGCAGGGGGCCTCGGTACAACGACACGCCTTCGTCGGTGATATTTAAGGTGGTTACGCCTGGCTCTAGCTAGAGGAGGACCGCCGTATTCAATTTGCGCTCCGTCTACGCCAGTCAGCCGAAAGCGCGGGGCGGTCGGCTTCGGTGACGACGCAGAGATCGGTGAAGTCGAGGTGGTCGGGCTCGGCTGAGCCCCACTTTCCGGTCGCCAATACCCGTATGTCATCGATGCAAGCGCGACGACTGCCAGCACCACCACGAGGTCCAGCCAGAGTCCCATGCCGTTGAATTCGCCTGCGCCTACGACGAGGCCTCCGGCGCGATGCGCATTGTAAAGCTGGTCCTCGGATCCCGATAACACACGCGCGCGAAACCGCTTTACATCCCCGCCTTCATCCAGTAGAATAGGCTCGACTTTTTGCGTCCGGCAGCCTGATTCACTCTGAGGGGAGGTGAGGCCGTGGTTCCGATCCGCGTCAATCTCGTGTCGCCGCACACGCCGATTTCCACGCCGTCCTCACCGAAGCCCGGGTCCGAAGCCGCACAGGCCGAGCAGCGCGACGACGTGCGCCTCCTCGGACCCAAAGAGGAGAAGGAGCTTCCTCCCTGCCCCATCTCCTGGCGCACGCGCGTGTGGACCGCCGCGAAGTGGGTCTTCGCCGGCACCTTCATGAGCACCACGCTGCTCGGGTCCATCGGCTACCTCGCCAACCACGACGCCCTCCACACGCCCATCTCCACCAGCAAGCCGCTGGCCGACCTGCCCGCGCCCGCGCACACCCCCGGCCCCGTGACCGCAATGCCCGACGTGTCGCTGGCCGCGAAGTCCGCGCCGGCCAGCATGGTGGTGATCGTGCCCGGCGGCACCATGCAGCAGGTGACGCGCCAGCTCCAGTCCAGCGAGGCCATCCAGCAAAAGATCTCCGAGACCCAGGAACTCATCGAGGCGAAGCTGCGCACGCTGCCCCCCATCGACTCTCAGGTGCTGATCGACATCCACGCCCCGCTGCCCACCAGCGACCGCTCGCTCCTGCACGTGGGCAGCGTGGATCTTCCCTCGGCCGGGCTGGGCGCGCTGCAGACCGAAAAAATCCCCGTGGCGGTGGACGCGCACGTGCAGCCGCGCGGGGTGCCGGTCCGCGTGGAAATCTGCCGCGACCAGGCCGCCGAGCCGCCCGCCAACGGGCCGGCCGGCGCCGTGTACCTGGGCTCGTTCCGCACCTGCGTGTACGCCGAGACCGCCTCGGTACACATTGACGGCGAAGTTTCCCTCAACAGCGATTTCGACGGGCGCGGCGCCGAGCAGGCTCGCGAGAAATGGCTGCAGCACGCCAACGACCGCGACGCTGGCCGCGCCGCGGTGGCGAAGCGCAACCTCCAGGAATTGGAACAGCGCAAGACGCAGGGCGCGCGGCTCAACCGCCTGGGGTCCGAGCGCGGTTTCGGCTGGCTGCTCCACTCGGTGCTCGATCACCAGGGCGTGAAGTTCTCCCGCGAGGTGCCGCTGCAAAAGGACAAGCCGCTGGTGGAGGGCACCCACCACCTGTGGCTCGGGCCGGACAAGAATCACGACGGCCGCGCGGATATCGTCGTCACGGAGCAATTAACCACCCCCGGCGTGGACGCCTTGAAAATCGAAGGCCGCGAGATGCAGCCCAACAGCGAGGTGCATTTCGAGTCCGGCCTCACCTCCTGGTGCGTGGAAACATTGCACGGGCAGGTCGAGGATCAATTGCAGGCCGAGGTCGAGAAACGCATCGGCGCATTTTCCCGAGAATTGCCGGAGCGCGTGCGCGGGCTCGTGCAGAGCGCATGGTCAGACGCCGCGAAGCAGGTGGAAAAAATCGCCGACGCGCAGCTCCAAGAGTTTTACAAGAACAAAACTTCAAGCCAATTACAGTTGAATGATCAGCGCGTGCCCAGACCCATCGGCGTAGCGTTAGGCAACCTGCTCCCCACCGGCGACGGCAGCCTGGGCGCGGCCGTGGAATTGAGCACGCCCACCGCGAAAAACGTCGGCGACGCGAGTATTTATCTGCGCCATCCCAACCTCATTCCCGAATCGGTGCGCAAGGGACCGGGCGCGGTCGTCGCGGTGAGCGGCGACACGCTGAACGCGGCCATGCGCGACACGTCCGAGGGCGGCAACGTCGACTGGCGGGGGATGCTCGGCGACATTGCCGCGAAGAAGGGCCTCAAGAGCCTGCAATTCAACAAGGACGCCCAGGGCCGCATGCTCACCCCGCGTCTGGCGTGGCACGACGGCAAGCCCCACGTGGACTTCGAGGTCACCGCGGAGGTCGGGGGCTTCAAGCCGGTCGGCACGGCCACCGGCCTCGTGACCGGCGCGACCGGCTTGATCGACGGCGGCGCCGCTGAAGTGCAAAAGGGGCTCAAGGAGGTCGCCGGCGTGCCCGGCGAGGTGGTCGGCACCGTGGTCCGCGCGCCGTTCTGGCTGATCGACAAAATTGTGGGCGGCGCGAGAGACGTTGTCGACAACACGGTGGGCGTGGTGGTGGACGCGCTGCCGGAAGCGGGCACGCGGCCGGTGGTGAACGTGAAGATGTCGGTTCCCATCGACCTCAAGGTCAACGACGGCGTGCTCACCGTGGCGCCTTCCGCCAACGGCCTGAAGGTCACCGGCGGCCACGGCAAGAGCGACGCCCTGGTGCTTCCCACCAACGTCATCCAGTCACTCATTGCGCAGAGCGTGGCGGAGTCCGACGGCGGTCGCCAGGACGTGGGCGGCGGGCTGAACGCCTTGCAGATCCCCGTCGACCTCCAGGCAAAGGGCCTGCGCTTCGAGGCCGCGGCCGCCGCGCAGAGCAACACGGTGCCCGACTTCTTCGTCCGCGTGACGCCGACCGCGGATTTCGACGTCCACAGCCTCGCCCGCTGAGGCTGTCGGGTCCACCGATGGGCCCGACTCCCTGCCGGTCGGGTCCACACCTGGGCCCGACCCCCTGCCTGTCGGTGTCGGGTCCACCGATGGGCCCGACTCCCTGGCTGTCGGGTCGACCGGTGGGCCCGACTCGGTGAAGAGGGTGGGCGGGTGGCGGGAGCGCACCGTAAGGGCCGCATTGGAGGATCCACGTTCGTGCGAGTCTAAAGGCTCGCATTCATGGCCGAGCATCGCTTGAAGTGCCCCGCGTGCGCCACTGTCATCATGTGGCCGCAGATCGATCCGCTGACGCACCTGGAGATCGACATCTGCCGACGTGCCACGGCATCTGGTTTGACGCGCGCGAACTGCCCGTCTTCCTGCAAAGTCCCACGCTGAAGGGCCGCTTCATGTGGAAGCCCGATGTGCGGATGTCCCAGCGAGAGCGCGATCTGGTGCGGGCCGGCAGCCGCAAGTGCCCGCGCTGCAACGTGGTCTTGGGGCCTCGCAACTACGCCAGCGTGAGCGTCGACTGCTGCCCCTCCTGCGAGGGCCTGTGGTTCGACGACGGCGAGGTCCGCATGATCGTGGACCGCTTCAAGAAAGGCGCCCGCGGCGGCGACACCGACCTCGTCCAGGAGCTTCGTCAGGGGATGTCTGCCGAGGAGTCCAAGGGCGGGCTGTTCTCCAGCCTGCGCGAGTTCTTGCGGAGCGCCCGATCCTCTTAGTGGCGCGCGACACAAGTAGCTTCGCCTTACGGGACATCAACTGATCCGGGCGTGTCGCGCGACACGATCAAACCGATAGTGGTCCGCGCAACGGGCTCCAAATTGTGACCAGGCTTGCGCCGCGGACCATTTAGTTGCGCGGGACGTGCCCGTGATGCGCGCCCGGCGCGGGACGTGCCCGTGATGCGCGCCCGGCGCGGGACGTGCCCGTGATGCGCGCCCGGCGCGGGACGTGCCCATGAGAAAAGGCCCGCTGATGGAGCGGGCCCTTTCGATGGGCAGTTTTACGCTGGCTAACCCTTGCGGTTCTTCTGCTGGATCTCGCGCCACTTGGCGAGCTGATCCTTGGTCATGATGGCGTTGATCTTGCGCGCGGTGGCGATGTCCGCCATATGCAGGTCGAGGCGGATGGCGTAGATCTCCGCCAGCTTGGGCTTGATCTGCTCCAGCGGCGCCTCGCTCTTCAGGAGGTCGTTCAGTTGCTTGGCGAGCGTCTGCAACTGCGGCGCTTTCGACTTTACGCTGGTCTGGAGGTCGGCAAAAGCGGCCTTCATGTCAGTCGTCTGTTTGTCGGTGAGGTTGAGCTCCTTGCTGTAGTCCCAGATGGTCTTGGCTTTCTGGGTCTGCTGCGGAGCGGCGGACACCGTCGGATCGATGTTCGGGTTCTGCGCGATGACCGCCGGCTGGGCCGTAGTCTCAGCAAAGGACGCCGTCGGAGCGGCCACCAGCAGGAACGCCAAGCCCGCAGTCACCAGGGAACGCATGTTCATGTAAAAATACACCTCGTATGTTTGGGAAGTTGCTGGTCGGCCGGGCCGGCAAGGCTGCTTTCTACAACCGAGGCTATCCCCCGAAGGCGCTTAGTATTCGGACACGCTGCCGATCTTGCCCTCGACCACGTCGATGCGGGCGACGCCGTTGGTGACGTCCTGGTTCGGAACGTAGGCCGCCGAGAGGAAGTACCCCTTCGCCCGATACAGCTCGCTGATCTGGCTGGCGACCCGGCGCAGGTCATCGAGGGAGAGGTCCTTGCCCTCGTACGGCGTCACGATCGCGGCGATCTGGTCGCTGCCGATCACGCTGTTCCCGGACACCTCGATCTTCGAAACCGGGAAGCGTTTGGTAAACTCGGTCGTCTCCGCGGCCGGCACAGGGTTTCCCTGCACGCTGGGAGACGCCTGCGCCATGGGCTCGGACTGGGCGCTCGCCGGCCCGGCGAACATCGCCAACGACAGCCAGTACGCCGAAACAATAGCATACGGATGGCTTCCTGGTCACCCCGGACCTCCGTTCGTTGCTCTGGATGAAGTCTATCTGTTGAAAGTGTTGAAAGGACTCGGCGCCTCGCGACACCTTTGCCGCATCCCCTCGCGCGTCGTGTCGCGTAACCCTCGGCAAGTCCCCGGGGTGGGCGACGTGCGAGATGGGCATGGACCGACAGGGTAAAAGGCTAAAAGGCTCAGACAGGTTCACACATCCAAAAAACTTGTCCTGCCAGAATCGTCTCTTTGATGAAATATTTTTCTCAAGTTACCCAATCGGCTTCACTGCAACGATTTCTCCCGACAAATCGCTTTCGGACGCTGCAACGACAGGGCCCAGGGCGCGTCGTCCGCCGCCAGCGCAGGGACCGCGCAGCGCCCTGTCGAATCCGAGGCGCCCATGGATTCACGCATGCCGTCCAACTTCCGCTGGTTCTCCCCCCGCAAGGTCGCCGGCTCGGCCCGCCTCTCCCACCCGGAAAACGTCGGATGGCTGGCCGAGCAGGGCATCCGCGGCATCGTCTCCGCCATCCCCCTGTGGGAGGACGTGCGGGACGCCATCAAGACGGCCGGCATCCACCACCTGGAGCTGCCCATCGAAGACTTCGGCGTTCCCACCGACGAGCAGGTGGCCGCCTACCTCGCCTTCGTCGACGAGCACCTGGCCCGCCAGGAGCCGGTCCTGGTCCACTGCGCGTACGGCGTGGGCCGCACCGGCACGCTGGCGGCCCTCTGGCTGGTACACACCGGCATGGACGCCCAGGACGCCCTGCACCGCGTGGGCGTGGAGTCCAACGCCCAGGTCAGGCTGGTGCGGCGCTGGGAAGACCGGACCTTGGAGCAGAGCTAGAAGCCCGGCCGTAAAGCCCTCGTTGAAGCGGGACCCATCAGATCAGCTCGAAGTCCGCCTCCGCGCGGAAGTCGTGCGGCGGCTGGGCCGGGTTTCCCAGCCGGGCCAGGATCAGCACCTGGAAGCCGGCCTCGGAGGCCGCCCGCGCCTCGGCCGCCACGTCGGTCGCGAACAGGATGCGCGACGGGTCGATCTCCAGCTCCTCCGCGATCTTCTCGTACGACTCGCGCTCCCGCTTGGGCCCGGTCGTGGTGTCGAACCAGCCGGAAATCATATCCGTGAGGTCCCCCTGGCCGGAATGCCGGAACAACAACTGCTGCGCCTCGACGCTCCCCGAAGAGTAGATGGCCAGGACGATCCCCTCCGCGCTCCAGCGGGCCATGGCACGCAGCGCGTCGTCGTAGAACTCCCCGCGCAACTGGCCTCGCTCGTAGCCCTCCTTCCAGATCTTCCCCTGCAGCGACTTGAGCGGCGTGACCTTGCGGTCCTCGTGGATGAGCGCGTGCACGCAGGCCGCCGCCGCCTCCACCATCCCGCTGACGTCGCCGTTCCGAGGGATCTCCGGCACGGCGGACAGATCCCGTAGTGCCTCCACGTCCTGCTGGACGTCGTCCTCGTGCCAGTGCTCGCGCAGGAAGCGGGCCGCGTGGTCGTGCGCGTACGGGAACAGCGTGTCGTACACGAAGGAGATGGGGGTGATGGTGCCCTCGATGTCGAGCACCACGGCGTCAAAGTCGGACATGCCGCCTGCGATTCCCGGGCGCGCGCCCCGGGCCCTGCCTCCCGGGCGCGGAACGCGGCCGCGTTCGCGGAGGACCCGCGGGCACGGGCTCAGAAGGCCTGCGGCGTGAAAAAGAACGGGTGGCGACAGTGGCCCCTGCTCCGCCAGATCTTTGAGGGCGGGGACGGCACCGGCCCGGAGGCCATGACCGAGCGCACCCGCACGCTGGCGCCCAAGAACGAGAAGACACAGACCTTTCGCTCGGTCTGCCCGTACTGCGCGGTGGGCTGCGGACAGCTCGTGCGCGTCAAGGGGGGCCGCGTCGTGGCCATCGAAGGCGATCCGCAGTCGCCCATCTCGGCGGGCGCGCTCTGCCCCAAGGGCGCCGCCTCCCACGAGCTGGTCACCCATGCCGGCCGCGAGACCCGCGTCCGCTACCGCGCCCCGCACGCCCGCGAGTGGCGCGACATGCCGCTCGACGAGGCCATGGACCGCATCGCGCGGCGGGTCTGGGAGTCTCGGCGCGACACCTGGCAAGCCAACGACCGGCGGACCACCGCCATCGCCCACCTGGGCGGCGCCACCCTGGACGTCGAGGAAAACTACCTCATCAAGAAGCTGTTCACCGGAGGTCTCGGCCTGGTCTGCTTGAGCAACCAGGCCCGTATCTGACACTCCAGCACGGTGCCCGGTCTGGGCGCCTCACTGGGACGAGGCGGCGCCACCACCGCGCTGCAAGACCTCGCCAAGGCCGACGCCATTCTCATCATGGGGTCCTCGATGGCCGAGGCGCACCCGGTCGGCTTCCGCTTCGTGGTCGCCGCGCGCGAGAAGGGCGCCACGATCATCCACGTGGATCCGCGCTACGCCCGCACCAGCGCCATGAGCACCATCTGGGCGCCCATCCGGAGCGGCAGCGACATCGTCTTCCTGGGAGCCCTGGTGCGCCACGTCCTGGAGAACGGGCGCTACTTTGAGGAGTACGTGCGGCACTACACCAACGCCCCGGTCATCCTGCCCGACGACTTCCGCGACACCGAGGACCTGGGTGGGATTTTCAGCGGCTTCGACGAGGCGAGCGGGCGCTACGACGACGCCTCCTGGCGCTACGATCCGCGACGGCGCGACCCCGACATGAAGCACCCGCGCTGCGTGCTGCAAGTCCTCAAGGGCCACTTCGCGCGCTACACCCCGGCGCTCGTCGAGGACGCCTGCGGCATCGGGCCAGAACTCTTCGGGCGCATCGCCGACGCGCTCTGCGACAACTCCGGCCCGGAGCGCACCAGCGCCATCTGCTACGCGGTGGGCTGGACCCAGCACACGACCGGGGTGCAGATCATCCGCACCGCCGCCATCCTGCAACTGCTGCTGGGCAACATCGGACGGCCGGGTGGGGGCATCATGGCGCTGCGCGGGCACGCTTCCATTCAAGGGTCCACCGACGTGCCCACGCTGTTCAACAACCTGCCGGGCTACGTCCCCATGCCCCGCAGCGGCTCGGACAAGCACGAGCAAGGGCCCGCGGACGACCTTATCTCCTATCTGGAGAAAGCGTCGTTGAAGGGCGGCCCCTGGCACAGCCTGGACGCCTACCTCATCAGCCTCTTGAAGGCGTGGTACGGCGACGCGGCCACCCCCGCGAACGACTTCGGGTTCGGCTGGCTGCCCCGCATCGACGGCGACCACTCCCACTTCGCCGTGGTCAACGACATGATGGACGGGAAGGTCGACGGCTACTTCGTGATGGGCGAGAATCCGGCCATCGGCTCCCAGAACGGGCGCGTGCAGCGTCTCGCGTGCGCGCGCTTGAAGTGGATGGTGGTGCGCGACCTGGTGATGATCGAGTCGGCCACCTTCTGGAAGGACAGCCCCGAGATCGACACCGGTGAATTGCGGCCCGAGGAGGTCGAGACCGAGGTGTTCTTCCTCCCCGCGGCGTCCCACGTGGAGAAGGAGGGGACCTTCACCCAGACCCAGCGCCTGCTGCAATTTCGAGAAAAAGCCGTGGAGCCGCCCGGCGACGCGCGCAGCGACGCGTGGTTCGTGTACGAGCTGGGCAAGCGCCTCAAGGCGATGGCCGCCGAGAGCGACGACCCGAAAGACGACGGCCTGCGCGCGCTCACCTGGGAGTACGGGCATGACGAGCCGGACGCCACGCGCGTCCTGGAGGAGATCAACGGCCGCGCGGGGGATCGCCTCCTGGGGAGCGCCTCCGAGCTGAGAGCCGACGGGAGCACCGCCTGCGGCTGCTGGATCTATTCCGGCGTCACCCCGTCGGAAGGCCGCAACCGCGCGCGCGAGCGCAACCCGCGGGGCTACCTGGGGCACGGCTGGGGATTCGCGTGGCCGGCCGATCGCCGCATCCTCTACAACCGGGCCTCCGCGCGGCCGGACGGCGCCCCCTGGAGCGAGCGCAAGAAGCTGGTCTGGTGGGATGCCCGGCAGGGGCGCTGGAGCGGCCTCGACCAGCCCGACTTCTACGCCGACAAGCCGCCCGACTACCGCCCCGGCGCCGACGCGGTGGGCGCGGACGCCATCGCCGGCGACGCCCCTTTCATCATGCACGACGACGGGTTGGGCTGGCTGTTCGTCCCGCGCGGGCTGGCGGACGGGCCGCTGCCCACCCACTACGAGCCGCTGGAAACGGTGGCGGCCAACACGCTGTATCCGGGCCGCGCCACGAATCCGCTTGCGAAGCGATATCCCCGCAGGGAGAACCGGCTCGCGGAGGGCATCGACCCGCGCTTCCCCTACGTGCTCACAACCTATCGGCTGACCGAGCACCACACGGCCGGGGGGATGTCGCGCTGGCTCTCCCACCTCGCCGAGCTGCAGCCGGCCATGTTCGCCGAGATCTCCCCGGAGCTGGCCGCCGCCCACGGGCTGACGCATGGAGAGTGGATGACCATCGTCACCATGCGGAGCGCCATCGAGGCGCGCGTGCTGGTGACCCGCCGCATGCGGCCGCTGCGCGTGCAGGGGCGGGTCATCCACCAGATCGCCGTGCCCTTCCACTTCGGGGGCAGCGGGCTGGTGACCGGGGACGCGGCCAACGACCTCATCCCCATCGTGAGCGAGCCCAACGTGTTCATCCACGAGGGAAAGACCCTCACCTGCACGGTGCGGCCCGGACGGCGGCCGCGGGGGGCGGCGCTGAGGACGCTGCTCGGGCAGTTGGGGGGGCCATGATCACTGGTTTCTTCACGGATTCCACCGTGTGCATCGGCTGCAAGGCCTGCGAGGTGGCCTGCAAGGAGTGGAACGAGGTGCCCGCCGACGGCTACGAGTGGGGCCGGGCGTCCTACGATCACACCCGCGCGCTGGGACACTCCACCTGGCGGCACGTCCTGTTCGTCGAGCGCCACGATGCCGATCCCGTGCGCTGGTCGTTCCTCTCCGACGTCTGCAAGCACTGCGAGAACGCGGGCTGCCTGGAGGCGTGCCCCACCGGCTCCATCGTGCGCACCGAGGTGGGCTCGGTGTACGTGCAGCCGGACGTGTGCAACGGCTGCGGATACTGCGTGGTGGCCTGCCCGTTCGGCGTGGTGGACCGCCGCCCGGAGGACGGGCGCGCCTTCAAGTGCACGTTCTGCTACGACCGCCAGCACGCGGGACTGGCGCCGGCCTGCGCCTCGGTGTGCCCCACCGAATCCATTTCCTTTGGCCCGCTGGAGGACATGCAGGCGAAGGCCCGCGCCCGCCTGGAGGAACTGCACGCGCGCGGCATGGCGGACGCGCGGCTCTACACCGGGGAAGGCGGCAGCGTGGACGGCACCCACGCGCTCTTCCTGACGATGGGGGATCCGGCCGACTACAACCTGCCGCCGCAGCCCGAAGTCCCCACCGTCCACCTGCGCCCGGCCTGGACGTCCGCGGCGATCACCGCCGGGGCGCTGCTGCTGGCCGCGGCCGGAGCGGCGCTGTGGCGGGAATGAGCGACCGCGAGGCGCGGCTCGACCAGATCCGCGAGGAGGCGCTGCGGGGCGCTGTCGATGGCGCCGGCCTGCACGCCGACGGGGGACCGCAGCCGGTGGGCTACTACGGCCTGCCCGTCCTCAAGCCGCCGGTCTGGACCTGGGAGGTCCCCGTCTACTTCTTCGTGGGCGGCGCGGCGGGGGGCGCGGCCATGCTGGCGTCCGCGTTCGAGGCCTTCTCCACCGACTGGGAGTGCGCCCGCGACGCCCGCTGGATCGCGTTCGGGCTGGCCAGCCTCTCCCCGCCCCTGCTCATTTCCGACCTGGGGCGCCCGGAGCGGTTCTACAACATGTTCCGCGTGTTTAAGTGGCAGTCCCCGATGTCGGTGGGCTCCTGGGCGCTGGGCGCCTTCGGCGGCTTCTCGGCCGCGTCGGTGGCCGCGCACCAGGCCGCCGCCTGGATCCCCTCGCTGCGCTTCGTGGCGCACGCGGCCAGCGTGGGCGCGGCGCTCAGCGGCGCGGTCGTGGCCACCTACACCGGCGTGCTGCTGGGCGCCACGGCGATCCCGGCGTGGTCATCGCACGCCACCTTCCTGCCGGTGCACTTCGGCGTCGCGGGGATGGGCTCGGCGGTCGGCCTGCTGGAACTGGCGGGCAACAATGCGCCCGGCCTGCAAGCGCTCGGCATCGCCACCTCCGCGGTGGAGACGGTGCTCGCCGTGATCGCCGAGGGAGATGCCGATCCCGCTGTGAAGGGCCTTCTGCTGCGCGCCGGCGGCTTGCTCTGCGGACCGGTTTCCCTGGGACTGCGCCTGCTCGGCCGCGGATCGCGCTGGTCGCGGGTGGCGGCCGGCGTCGCGTTCACGTCCGGCGCCCTGCTGTCCCGCTTCGGCTGGATCGAGGCGGGCCGGGTGTCGGCGCGGGATCCCGAGGCGGTCCTCAAGTGAGCGGAGCGCGCATGCCGGGGGCCCGAGCCCGGTGATCTGCCCCTTCTGCGCGGTGGGCTGCGGGCTGGTCGACGGCCTGCGCGGCGACCCGGCCCACCCGGTCAACGAGGGCGCCCTGTGCGCGCGGGGCGCGGCGGCCCTGTTCGACGCGGATTCCCGGGAGCGCCTCCTGGAGCCGATGCGACGCGTGCCGGGCGGCGCCTGGGAGCGGATCTCGTGGGACGACGCCATTCGCCGCGCGGCCGGGGCGCTGCTCGAGTCCCGCGCGCGGACCTGGGACCCCGAGCGGGCAGCGGCCCCACGACTGGCGTTCCTGGGCGGCGCCACCGCGATGAACGAGGAAGCGTACCTGTTCGCGCGCCTCGCCCGCCACCTGGGCGTCCTGTTTCTGGATCACCAGGCCCGCCTG
>VGFD01000022.1 GCA_016868975.1 Armatimonadota bacterium
ATTCGGCGTCCTCGATGCCCAGGCGGTCCATGAGGTCCTGGTCAAGCGCCGGCCCGCTCCCACTCGCCCGAAACGAAGCTGGCGCCGCCACGGTGGCCCGGAACGTCTCCTGGTATCCCACGTTGCACGGCATGGGCCGGGACTTGGCTAGCAAGAATCCGCGGTCCTGTTAAGCCACCCGGCCAAACTGTGACAAGCACGGGCTTTCGCGCCGCGCGCACATCTGCTACCCTGGGGCCGACCGCAGATTCCGGGGAGGTCGTTCGTGCTACCTGCAAGGAAGGCGAGGAGCCTGACAACCAGCCGCAGTCAACGTGACCTGCCGGTTCTGAAGAGGATTTACGAGCCGAGCGCCTCCGGGAAGCGCGCCTTGAGGAACGCGTTGCGGCGGTTGGGATCCTCGGGCAGCACGCGGAGGATGTTGCCGCACCAGTCGACCAGGGTCTTCTCCGGCAGTCCCCGACGGTAGAGTTCTCCCTCGCTGGAAAGCGCCGCCTGGTGGCTGCACGACGCGGCAATCCCCAGCAGATCGTGGTCGCCGAGCGGCTTGGTGCCTTCCGGCACGCGCACCCGCCGAAGCAGGCCCATGGCGGCCAGTCTTCCCATCACGCCAGACTTTCGGACGCCCTCGTCGGCGGCGTTGCCGAGATGGCCGGCATACTCCGCGAGGGGTTTGGAGAGCGCCAGGATAATGCGCTCGTCGGGTCGCCATTCGCAATACAGGGGATGGGGCGCGGTCTGCTCCACTTCAACGGCGGCGCGCACGATGGCGGCCACGGTCTGCGGATCGTCCTCGCCGGTGAGGACCGCCACCACGTCGTCGGCGGCCATCGCGCCGCCGTTGTCGCGCAGCGTCTGCTCGACGATGTCGGAGAAGTCGGCGACCGGGCCGATCTCCCCCCAGGCCCTGGTGATCGCTCCAAGAGCCTCGCGCACCTCACCCTCAGCAAGACCGGTGTGCGCCAGGATCTCCTCGACCGTGGGCCAGTTCAAATACGACGCGCTCTCCGTCTCACCCAGCCCGAGCAGCTCGGGGCGCAGCGCGCTCTGAATGGCGAACGCGTCGCCGTCGTCCGAGAGGATCGCCTGCATGATGGCGTGCAGCGAGTAGCCGTCGGACTGCCCGTCGTCCTCGTAGTAGACTTCCTCGCCATAGTCGGGATAGGACGGCGCGTCGTACGCATCGCCCGGACCCGTCCCGTGCACTGGGGTTGCCTCCATGTCCAACTGTCGACCTCCTCGGATGTGTGCCCCCCGGGTTCCCGCGCCGGGCAACTTCGCGGCCACTCGGGAGGGCCCTGCCGCCATGACTTCAAATTCGCCTGCATGCAGGTCTTCTATCGCAACGACCAGGACGCCGAAAACGCCGGGGATTTCTCCCCCAGCGCGGCCAAGCCCGGGAAATTTGTCAAGTACCTGCGCGACAGCGGGCGCGACGCCGTGCTGGTGAGCCCCGAAGCGGCCACCATGGATGAGTTGTGCCGCGCGCACTCGCCAGACTACGTGCGCGGCGTCCTCGAGTGTGAAGAGCCGAACGGCTTCGGAAACCTGGATCCGGCCGTGGCGGCGAGCCTGCCTTTCACCAGCGGCTCGCTGCTCTCCGCGGCGCGTGCCGTGCTGAGCAATGGATTGCGGGTGGCGTGCAGCCCAACCTCCGGCTTTCACCACGCCGGCTTCGACTTCGGCGGCGGCTTCTGCACCTTCAACGGGCTGATGGTCACCGCCCTGGCGCTGCACGCGGAGGGACGCGCGCGGCGTGTGGCCATCGTGGACTGCGATCAACACTACGGGGACGGCACCGAGCACATCATCGACCGCGTCGGCTGCCGCGACTGGTGCTTGAGCAACGGCCGCGTGCCGCGCGGAAGCGGCGACCAGTACCTCCGCGACCTGGAGGGATATCTCGCCGGCGTGCGGCGTTTCGCGCCGGACATCGCGCTGTTCCAGGCCGGCGCGGATCCGCACGTGCACGATCCGCTCGGCGGCCGGCTCACCACCGCGGAGATGGGCAGGCGCGACCGCATGGTGTTCGAGGCGCTGCGCGAGGCCGGCATTCCGGTGGTGTGGAACCTGGCCGGCGGATATCAGCGGGACGCCGGCGGCGGCATCCGCCCGGTGCTTGATCTGCACCTGCAGACCTTCGATCTGGCGCGGGAAGTTTTTTATTGATTGTACGGATTGAGCACGAGTTTGCTGGAGAGCAGGCTGCCGCTCGGCATGTAGGTGCCGGTCACGGTGATATTGCCGCCGGTCTGCAACTGCTCAAAACCGATCGGCGTGCCGGTGTGAGCCACTTCCACGTCCCCGCGAGGCGGCACGACAACTGAGAAATACGAAGGTCCGAGCGCGGACTTCACGCGCAGGGTGCGGGTTGCCGTGGTAATCCCCACAATCGTGCCCTGCAGCTGCACCTGGTTGCTGAGCGGCACCAGCGTGGACGGCGGCGGCGCGGACGGCGGCTGGGCGGGCGCGCTCTGGTCGCACATGTTGCTCACGTTTTCCGAGCCGCCCTCGGCGATGATGGCGCTCGGCGGCACGATATACGGCGTGGGCGCGGCCGGCCCTCCGGTGGTGTAGAACGGGTCGAGGCAGCCCGGCGCGAAATGCGGCGTGCCGCTCAGCGACGCGGCCGCCGACGCGACGTCCATGAGGGCGTCGCAGACCAGAGGATTGTCGTTGAAGCCGCCGGCGATGCGCACCGAGATCTGGTCGCCCGGCCGAAAATCGGACAGCGTGCAGTCCAGCCCGCCGCGCCGCATCTTGGACTCCGGCTGGATGTAGGGGTTGAGCCGGCGGCCGTCGGCGCGCACGAACACGACCATGCGCTTCGTCACGTCAACGCGCAGGAGGCGACCGCTTTCGCGAGGCTCAGCCGCCCTGGCCGGCCCGGCGCAGAACAGTAGGATTCCGAGCAAGAAAAAGAACCGCATGTTTTCTCCCGTTCGCAGCGCGACCCGACCTGCCCTGTCCAGCATTCAGTTTGAGAAAAGTTAACATGACTGGTTGGATCCGGAACGCGGCTCCTGGCACGATCATCGGATAAATACAGACCAGGAGACATCCAAGATGATCGGCCGACTTTCCCTCTCTCCCCTCACCACCCCCCCGGCAGCCGCGCCTCCCGCGCCGGCCCCCGCGCCGACCCCGGCCAACGCCGAGCGCGACTCGGTGCGACTCAGCCAGGCCACCATCGCCAGCGGAATCGCCTGCGGCGCCACCAGCGCGCTGCTGTGCGGCGTCGGTGCCGGTGTGTGCGCCCTGGTCGGACTTCCCTTCGTGGGCCCCGCCGCGATCGCGACCGCCGTGGGAGTTTCCACCGTCTTCGGCGGCGCCCTCGCCGGACTGACCCTGCGCAAGTCGTTCAACCCTCCCCCGGACACCGAGCAGACCTTCCAGACCGGGCGCGGCCCCATCACCGGCAACCTGCCCTTCCCTACCCGTGACGGCGCGTCGCTGATCCTCGCCGAGAACGCCATGTGGAAGTCGCTCGACGCGGCCGCCCAGGCGCCCGACGCGGACGCCGCGGCACAACTGGGAAGCGCTGGCTTCGAGCGCTTCGGCGGCCTTCTCGCGCACGGTGGCGAGCGCACCACCTGCGTGGTGCTGGGCGCGGCCGTCGGCTCAACCCTGGCCGGCCCGCTGCTCGGCATCCCGCTGGGCATCGCGGGCGGCTTCGCGGCCAGCTACGTCTTTGACAAGCCGGCCCACCTGCTGGGCGAGGCCGTCGGAAGAGCGGTCGGCGCCGCGGCCGGACGGAAAGCGTACGAAGAGGCGCACCCGTAAAATCCACACCGCGTCGGGTCCACCCCTGGACCCGACCAACACCGCGTCGGGTCCACCCCTGGACCCGACCAACACCGCGTCGGGTCCACCCCTGGACCCGACCAACACCGCGTCGGGCCCATCCCTGGGCCCGACTCTTGTCTTGAGCGGAAAATCAGCGCGCGACCCGCGGCGCGTTTTCCATGGCGATGGTCATCGGTTTGCTTGCGTTAACGCCTGCAGTCTGCGCTGCGCGAGAATGGCGTAGCCCTCGGCGAGATCCTCGGCCGGGTCCTGGCTGAGCCAGGCGTAGTTGGTGTACCAGACACCGTGGTTGCCCATTGGCGAGCCTTGCGCCTTCGAAGGCGGCTCCTTCGCATCCTTTTGCAGCCAGCGGTCCTGAAAGTGCGCCAGCTCGTGAAGCAAGGTGTTCTGCCACTGGCTCAGATCGAGCGCCGCGGCCCTGGCCCGCGTGGAATCGTCGGCAGCGGCGGGGAGGGTGCGGGTGTTGGCATCCAGCCACTTCCGGTTGAGCAGCAGGCGGCCGGTCTCGGCCTCCGCCACGCCGCTGGTCGCCGCCGAGACTGTGCCGTCCTCGGCTTTGAACGCCTGAAAATCAGACACGCGGATTTCCCGCACGCTCACCAGAAATTCACGGGACCAGGCCGGGATGGCCTCGACAATCTCGGCAAGCCGGCGGATCTCCGTCTTGCTGGCGCCGGCCACGGTGATCGGCTCGGACATGCCGGGCAGCTGGAGCGGCGCAAGCGGCACCACGTCGTCAAAAATCTCCTTGAAAGTGCGCGCCTGCAGCGACGGGTCGACTTTGGGACCATTTGGTCCGGTGATGGGCGGAGGCGGCGTGAACGCGCCGGGGTCCGGGTCGCGGTGCACCGGGTATGCGAAGTACGTGCTCAGGATGAACGCGTTTTTCGCGCCAAATTTATTGTCGAGCACGGCCTCATCCACGAACCGACGTTCCGGAGACGGCAGCCCGTCAAGGGTGGCCGGGGGACGGCAGGGCGCTGAAATGCCGATGGGCTCCACGGGCATACCTTATCCGATGAGCCTGAACAGATCCTGAACCCAGGAACGCGCCCCAGCACGCCCAACTCCGCAAGGTCCGCGCACGACACGAGGAACAACAAGACACCGCATGAGAGGAGTTCCTGTCTCCCCCGATTTCCGGCGGAGTCTCCCACGCGACCCGATTACCCCCCGATGCAGGACATCGTGCGGAGCGGCTGCTGGAAATCCGGCTCGTTGATGCGGTGGCCGGCCTCCTTCTCCAGCACGGCCAGACGCAGCACCTCGCGGAGGTCGTCGTCGGACGCTCCGTTGCGCAGCGGGGTCATCAGGTCGTGCTCGGCCAGGGAAAACAGGCAGTTGCGCACCTTCCCGTCCGCGGTGATGCGCAGGCGGTTGCAGGCGCCGCAGAAGGGCCGCGTGACCGGCGCGATGACGCCGATTTCTGCCGCATTGTCCGCGAAAGTGTAGCGCAGCGCGGTTTCCGACGGATTGCCGCGGACCGCGGTGAGGGGATAGCGCGCGTCAATCGCTTCCACGATCTCGCGCCCAGCCACCATCCTCGAACGGTCCCATGCGTGCCCGCTGTCTAGCGGCATGAACTCGATGAAGCGGACCGAGTGTCCGGTCCGCCGCGCGAAGGCCGCGAAGTCGAGGACCTCGTCGTCGTTCTCCCCGCGCATCACCACGCAGTTCACCTTGACCGGGAAGAAGCCGGCCGCGGAGGCGGTTTCCAGACTCTGCAGGACGCGGTCAAGCGCGTCCACTCCGGTCAGCTCCTTGAAACGGTCGCGGCGCAGCGAGTCCAGGGACACGTTCAGGCGATCCACCCCGGCTGCCTTGAGGGCGTCCACGTGCTCCCCCAGGAACCAGCCGTTGCTGGTCAGCGCGATGTCCCGAATCCCCGGGATGGCGCGCAGAATGCGGACCAGACCCTCCACGTTCCGTCGCAGCAGGGGCTCGCCGCCGGTGACCCGCACCTTCTCCACGCCCTCGCCGGCCAGCACGGTCACGATCCGCGCCATCTCCTCAAAGGTGAGGATGTCGCGGTGCGCCTTGGGGACGAACCCGGCCGGCATGCAGTAGCCGCACCGGAAGTTGCAGCGATCAGTGATGGACAGGCGCAGGTCGCGGATGACGCGCCCGAATTTGTCTTTAAGCACGGGAACGATTATAGCACGGCGCGTCCAGACCGAACTTGGGGACGCCCCGCGGTGTCATCTGTCCGCAGGAGGTCAGTTGAGATGCCCATGAGTCGCCGCGAGTTCGTCCAGAGACTGCTGCGAGGCGGCGCCGCGCTCGGCGTGGCGCCGCTCGGCTATGGCACGCTGATCGAGCCGCGCGCCTTTGACGTGTCCCGCTTCTCCGCGCCCACCGTCACTCCCGAGGACGACGCCGAGGCGGTCACCTTTGCGTTCATGAGCGACTTCCACCGCAGCAAGACCACTTCACGCGCCCACCTCGACCGCGCGGTGGCTGCCTGCAACGCCGCGCGGCCCGACGTGGTGATGCTCGGCGGCGACTACATCAGCAGCAACGCGGCGCTCATTTCCGACTGCGCCGACGCTTTCCGGGCGCTGACCCCGCCCCGCGGCGTCTTCTTCGTGCTGGGCAACCACGACCACTGGCACGCGCCCCAGAAGATCCGCGCGGCGTTGCGCAAAGCCGGCCTGCACGAGGTGACCAACACCAGCACGCGGGTGGCGCGCAACGTTCACCTGGTGGGCGTCGACGACGTGATGGCCGGCGCGCCCGACGTGTCCCGCGCCTTCCGGGGCACCGAGCGGGGAGCCCGCGTGGTGCTCACCCACAATCCCCAGCTCTTTCCGCAGATCCGCGAGCGCCGCTGCACGGTGGTGTGCGGCCACACGCACGGCGGCCAGATCGTCATCCCCTTCGTGCCCAACCCGTACCTTCGCGCCTGGAAGACCTATGTCCGCGGTTGGTTCCACGAGGAGAGCTCGCACATGTACGTCAACCGCGGCGTCGGCATGCTGACCCTTCCGATCCGGTTTCGCTGCCCGCCCGAGATCACGCTGATTACGGTATAGCTCCGGAGGCGGATGGCCCCCCTTTTCTCGGAAATTGAAGAGCGGATGCCAGGGCGCTACGCGAGGAGTCGGCCCGGCTACGGACTTCCTAGAATTTTCTCCAGGCGCGTGTCAATCTCGTCCAGATTTTCGTTGCTGTTGTTGTTTAAGATGATGACCGAGTCGCCATCGTCTGGCACGCGGACGATGGAGGTGCGGAAGCCGGCCCACGAGCCGTCGTGCCAGACCTTGCCGTCTTCGACGTTCCAGCCAAAGCCGTAGGCGAACGCCTTTCCCCGCGTCGTGCGACCGGAGGTGAATGCCTCGCGCAGCGTCGTTTCCTTGACGAGTCGGTTTTCGGCCAGGCCGCGATCCCAGCGGAACAGATCGCCGGTCGTGGAATAGATGCCGCCGTCCCCGACCACGCCGTCAAGGTAGGACATGTCGTCGAGCGTCCAGTCGCTCGCGTAGCCGTATGCGCGGCGCGAGGCGTACGACTGGATCGCCCGCGGGCTGTACACGAACGTGCTGGTCATGCCGAGCGGGGCAAATATCGCTTCACGAAGAAACTCGGCGTAGGATTTTCCGGAGGCCACTTCAATTACTGAGGCTAGAACCGCGTAGCCCGTGTTGCTGTAGTCGTGCTTGCTGCCCGGCTTGAAGTCAAGCTGGCCGCCGTATTTTTTCAACAGGGCGAGCACGTCCTGGTTGGTGAGGTTGCGGGATTCGTCCCAGTGCGCCTCGGCGATCTCGAAATAGTCCGGCAAGCCGCTCGTGTGGTGCAGCAAGTTGCGAATGGTGATGCCCGCGTAGGGGAATCCGGGCACGACGCTGCGCACCTCGGCGTCGTAACGCAAGCGTCCCCGCTCGTTGAGGATCATCACCGCCATCGCGGTAAACTGCTTGGACACCGACGCGAGATTGAACACCGAGTCCACGGTGAGGCGGCGCTTCGTCTTGTAATCCGCGAGACCGTACGCCTGGTTGAAAACAACCTTGCCGCTCTGGCTTACCAGCACGACGCCGTTGAATTTCCGCTTCGCGAGGTAGGCGCCGATGCGCGCCGCCGCATCCCCCGCGGGGGATGGCACGCAGGTGGCCAACAGCAAAAGGCCCAGGAGGATCACGCGGAGTGAAGACTGCATGGGAACGAGCCCTTTGGCCGCGTGCTCGTCCAATCCTTTGCGGTCAAGAGGGACGGCGGCGCGTGACTCGAAGACTCGGCCTCATGCTGGCACAATCGCTTCCTGACACCCCTCTCAACGGCCGCAGCGTCTCCGAGCGCTACCTCAACCGCGAGCTCTCCTGGCTGGCCTTCAACACCCGCGTGCTCGAAGAGGCCGAGAACACGCGCCATCCGCTGCTGGAGCGGCTGCGCTTCCTGGCCATCTCGGACTCTAACCTCGATGAGTTCTTCATGGTTCGCGTGGCGGGTCTGAAGACCCAGATGGAGGCCGGGCTCGATCGGCTCAGCGACGACGGGATGTCCGTCAAGGATCAGCTCCTGGCCATCGACGCCGCGGCGCGAGCCCTTCACGAGCGGCAGCAAGCCGTGTGGGCGCGCCTGCGCGGCGAGCTTTCCGACACCGGAATTGCTTTGATTGAAGCGGAGGATCTCACCAGCGACGAGCGGCACTGGCTGGAAGCGCACTTTCTCAAGGAGTTGTTTCCGGCGCTGACGCCATTGGCCGTGGATCCGGCCCATCCGTTCCCGCCGCTCCCCAACGACGGCCTTGCCCTGGTCCTCCACTTGCGCGGCGAGGGCGGCCACGAGCATCGCGACCCCGAGGCGTGGGCGCTGGTTCCCCTGCCGCAGAAGGTGCCCCGCTTCATCCGGCTGACGGGAACCTCCAACCGCTACCTGACCATGGAGCAGGCCACTCCCCTGCTGTTCGGCCACCTGTTCCCGAACTTCAAGGTGCTGCGCACCGGCCTGCTGCACATCCTGCGGGCCAGCGAGATGGAAATTATCGAGGAGGGCTTCGAGAACCTCGTCGAGATGTTCCGCACGGCGCTCAAGCAGCGGCGCCAGGGATACGTGATCCGGGTGGTCGTGGAGGCCGCGATGTCGGCCGAGATGAGCGCCTTCGTGGCGCGCACCCTGCAATTTCCGGAAGACCAGTTATGGCGCATTGAAGGTTTCCTCAACCAGTCCGACCTCCACCAATTGGTGGCCGTCGACCGTCCCGATCTGAAATTTGAGCCATACAATGCCCGCTTTCCGGAGCGCATCCGTGATTTTCGAGGGGATTGCTTCGCGGCTATCAGCAGCAAGGACATCGTGGTCCACCATCCCTATGAGAGCTTTGACGTGGTGCTGCAGTTTCTCCGCCAGGCGGCCCGCGATCCAAACGTGCTGGCCATCAAGCAGACGCTGTACCGCACCAGCAGCGATTCGCCCATCGTGCGCGCGCTGATCGAGGCAGCCGAGGCCGGAAAATCGGTGACCGCGGTGGTGGAGTTGAAGGCGCGCTTCGACGAGGAGGCCAATATCCGCCTGGCCAGCGAGATGGGCAGCGCCGGGGTGCAGGTGGTCTACGGCTTCGTGCAGTTGAAGACGCATGCGAAGTTATCCATGGTGGTGCGCCGCGAGAGCACGGGAATCCGCACATACGTCCATTTTGGGACCGGCAATTATCACCCGGTCACGGCGCGGGTGTACACCGACCTCTCCTATTTCACCTGCGATCCGGCGCTCGGAGCGGACGCCGCACGGGTGTTCAACTACCTGACCGGGTACGCGCTGCCCCGCAAATTGGAGAAATTGCGCTTCTCGCCGGTCAACCTGCAGAGCACCCTCACGGAGCTCATCGAAGCCGAGATCGAGCACGCCCGCGCCGGCAAGCCGGCCCACGTGTGGGCCAAGCTCAACGCCCTGGTGGAGCCGTCGATCATCGACGCGCTGTACCGCGCCTCGATGGCCGGCGTGCAGGTGGACCTCGTCGTGCGGGGCGTCTGCTGCCTGCGCCCCGGGGTGCCCGGGATGAGCGAGAACATCCGCGTGAAAAGCGTGGTGGGGCGATTTCTGGAGCATTCACGAATCGTCTGCTTTGCCAACGGGCATCCCATGCCGTCGCGCCAGAACAAGGTGTACATCTCGTCCGCCGACTGGATGCCGCGTAATTTTCGCTCGCGAGTGGAGTCGTTCGTGCCCATCGAAAATCCCACGGTGCACGCGCAGATTCTCGACCAGATCATGGTGGCGACCCTGAAGGACAACCTGCAATCCTGGCGCCTCGCCGCGGACGGCACCTACGCGCGGGTGGTTACGGACGACCCGCCGTTTTCGGCGCACGAGTACTTCATGACCAACCCCAGCCTCTCAGGCCGCGGCCGCGCGCTGCGGAGAGGACTGCAGGTCCCGCAGCTGGTGTTATAGCCGGGTGTGTGCCACCTGACACACACTGTGGTGTGTCAATGCCGGTCGCCGATAACCTCACATCACGGGACGGTTGAAAATGCCTGAGCCAGAACGATACGATGTTTTAATTGGTTTTAGATTGTTTTAGATGACGATGGAGTACTGGTGCTGGTGTCGCCAGATGCGCTGGCGAGACGCTATGCAGAACGTGAGTTCGACTACACGTTTCCCAGGGAACTATTGGAATTCATGACGAATGGAAGACTGTTTGCATGGAAATCCGGTGCCGAAGGAGAGCACACCGTAATCATCAACCAGATGGATTCAGGCAACCGCGGAAGCGTCGAAGCTGCGATTGCCTCGGGGCAATTGTTTGTGGAAGGGAACCGTCTCCTTGTCTGCCCCTATTCAGAGTTCAGCTTGTTTGCGGACTCTCAAGGTCATGTCACTCTTTGCGAGGGTCTCGCGTACGAGGTAGCAGTACCATCAGGCAGTTATGACATTTAACCTAGACGACCTCGTGGCGCGCTTTCGTTCGGTTTCGCGTCACAGGTTGCTCCTGCGGCGCCTTCGGCGAGCGCCTGCCAGGCGCAGGAGGACCGTCGAGCCGCCAACGCGCCACAACTTCTGGTCGCGTGTACAGTTCCAGCAACCTGGCCTTATCACCCTTTGGCGTTCGGTGACCGTGCTCCCAGCTTTCAATAGTGCGCGGCGAAACGTTCAGGAAGCGGGCGAACTCCGCACGGCTCATATTCAGCGAAGCGCGAATCTTACGAACATCCTCCGCGGTGAACTCGGGGGGATCCCCAGGGAACGTCACGATACGGGTGTAGAGTTGAATCTTACCGGCTCTCCAATCCTTGATTTCCTGCTCCACTGCCGTCAAGCGTTCAATAAGAGGGGTGCGCTCCGTCTCCTCATCCTTCATTTATTTCGCTCCTTTAACTCCGCTTTGATTTCATCACTGAGGCGCTTGATGTGTCCTCCACGTGCTTGATATATTCCAGCTCGTTCGCGAAGTATGCAGATGCCCTCTTCATGAACTCAGGCGTCGCTTGAAACTGGCGGCTTACGTGCCTCACAGCGTCAATTATACTGCGCGCAGTATAATTAGTCAACAGCACCGTGAGTGCCTACCGCTTCTGAAACTCCGGCGAGCCCAGCGTGAGGCGGAGCGCCTCTCGCACGGTGGTGGCCGACACCTTTCCCTGCAGCGTGCCGAGCAGGCTGTGCCGGGTGGCCGCGGCCGCCTCGTTGTCGAGCAGGCGCTCCACCAGCACGCGCTCCACGCGATCGGCGCTTTTTAGCGCCAGGAAAGGCTCCAACGGCACGCGGACGCCCCTCCCGAGGCCGTCCGCGAAGTCGGCGGCAAACGAGACCCGCTTGAGGAAACTGCCCGGGCTCAGCCACGCCTGCCCCGTGTCGGGATACCCGGTGGGCGGCGCGCACTTGTACAGCGCCTGGCCCATCCCTTCGATTTCGGCGGCCAGCAGCGCGGGGTCGCGCACCTCGGCATCCACCGCGCGCACCGCCGACACCGCCAGCTCCAACGGTGACTTTACCTTGGCCCGCCACACAGAGCGCCGCGCAAATTCCGGTGACAGCGCAAGCTCGCGCAGCGCCGTCGGAATATCCCCGCCGGAGCCCTGAAAGGCGGAGGCCACCCGATACACCAGCGCCCGCGGCGGATCGTCAGACACGAAGCGGCGGCACAATTTCCGGGCAATAAACTCGCAGGTCGTGGGGTGGGTGGCCAGGTATCTCAACAGGCGCTCCCCTTCCTCAGCCCCGCCGCCGGCTGGAAATCTCAGGCCGAGCACGGTTTTCGATTCGTCGTCGTGGCGGCTCTCGTCGAACTCGAAGCGCTCGCCGATGCGCGGCACCGTCCAGCCAGTGAGGACGCGGGCGGCCTCCTCAACGTCTTTCTGGGTGTATCCTCCGTCGACGCCCAGCGTGTGCAGCTCGAGTAATTCTCGCGCGTAGTTCTCGTTGAGCGTGCGCGGGGAATTTCCAGCGCGCAGCGCCGAGCGCGCGGCCGGTGACTCCGGCCCGAAGGACATCCAGTTGTCAAGATACACCAGCATCGCCCCGCTGCGGGCGACGGCGCGCAGCATGTCGCCAAACCGCCCCAGCGCGTGGGGACGGATGACCTCGCGCTCGTACTCCGCGAGATAAGGCGCGACGCCCTCCTTGTCCACGTTCACGTTAAAATGGTTCATCCAGAAATCCACCATGACTTCGTGGAGCTGATTTTCTCCGTACACCGCGCGCAAGATCTTCTGCGCCTGCATCTGCGCGGCCACCACTCGGGACGACCGACCGCGCGCCGTGCTCGACGACATCCCCGGCACGGACAGGTCGCTGAGCCGGGCCTCCAGCGCGGCGTCCCGCTCAAGATGGAGCTGCTCCTCCAGCCACGCGCGCGGCCCGGCCACTCGGATGCGCTCGACGTCCCGGGCGCGGGCGCCGAAGGTGAACCGCTTCAAGAACAACAGGCGGACGTCGCTGCGGGGCAGCGCGCGGTCCGCCGCGGCCGCTCCGCCGACCGACCCCAGGAACATGACAAGCAGCACCGCCGCCGCGCGTCGAATGGCACGAGCATGCACCCGGATGTGTTCAACCTTCCCGTCACAATCCTTCTGCGCGACGAGGCCTTCGTGGCGGTGAACAAGCCTTCCGGAATGCTGGTCCACCGCACTTCGAACAATCGCGACCCGGTCGTGGTCATGACCTTCGTGCGGGAAGCGGCCTCCTGCCACGTGTACCCGGTGCACCGCCTGGACCGCGACACCAGCGGGATCGTGCTGGTCGCCCTCACCCTGGAGGCGGCTCGTCCCCTGTACGACGCATTTCGGCAGCGCCGGGTGGACAAGGTGTATCACGCCGTGGTGGCCGGGCGCACGCCGCCGTCCGCGCGGCTCGACACGCCGCTGGAAAAGCAGGAGGGCGTGTTCCAGGAGGCGCTGACCGAATACCTGACCCTGGCGCACGGGGACGATTGCTCGCTCGTCGAGGTCCATCCGCGCAACGGCCGGCGCCACCAGATCCGCCGGCACCTGGCGGGAGCCGGGCATCCCATCCTCGGCGACCGCTTCTACGGGGATCCGCCCCGGGACGAGGCGCGCTTTGGCCTCACGCGGCTCGCGCTGCACGCCAGCCGGCTGGCGTTCCCCCATCCCCTGAACGGCAACGAGGTCGTCGTGGAGGCGATCCTCCCCGACGACCTCGCCCAGCCCATGGCAAAGATGGGTATTACGCCGCCAGCGCTCCTCGGTTGAGGACCTGGTAAAGGTAGTTGTCGAGCAGGGGCGCGGTGCCGGGCACCACCGGGGCGTAGGAGGCGCCGTACTCGAAGCCGCTCTCGGTCTGGCGGCGCCACTGCAGGCGCACGTAGGCGGGCACAGCGCGGCCCTCGAAGTGCAGCAGGCAGGACACCCGCGCGCCCACCGACATGACGGCGTCGGCCCACAGGCGGACGCCCTCGCTGGCCACGTCCAGCAGGCGGCCGTCCACGCGGTCGCCGTGCGCCGTGCGCAGCACGGTGTCGGTGCCGTCCACGAAACGGCACGAGCGCCGCTGGTCACGCTCCTCACAAACCAGGGCCAGCTCCCGGGGCGCACAGTCACGCTTCCACAGCCGTTGAACCGCCGCAAACAAGCCACGCATGTCCTGTTACCTCTCTCTCTGTGTGTCCATGCTACGGCAAGATTGTTTCCCAGATGTAAACAGGCTGCTAAAAACTTGTAAACTCGAGTTTAAGGTCGCCTAATTTATTATGCCGACAAAATATTAACCGACCGCAACAAATCCGGCCATCTGCATTCCGCGCCATACCTCCGGGTTCTTCATGAAGGTGTCCCACACGAAGCCGCTGCGATGGTTTTCAGCCATCAGCATGGTGATGCCCAGGTCAATCCCCAGCACGTCGAGATTGCGCCAGCCGGTGCGCGGATTGAAGGCGTCCACGAAACTGTAGCGGCACCAGCCCTGGGCGCGGCAGCGGCGCAGCACGCGGATGGTTTCCTCGGGCAGGAACGGAATCGAGCCGCCCGCCGCGCAGGGCACCACGCTCCCGTCAATGGGGCCCTCGGCCGGCGGCCCGCCCCAGGCCACGTATCCGTTCGGCGAGTCGGAGGCCGAAACGCCCCACAGGTCCTCGGAATATCCCTGGCTCACACAGAATTTCTGGTGGGCGCGGGTGGCCTTGACGCTGTTTTCGAAATAATCCGCGTAGGCGTCGCGCCGCTTGCGGAAATCAAACCAGGCGTGGGAATACTGGTGGGTGAACAGGGTGGGTGCGCCGGAAATATAATTCTCCTCAAAAAAAGAAACCTGCGGGCGCCGCCACGCGCTCCAGGCACTCGCCTTCAGCGGGTGGGTGGGCGAGCCCATCCCCAGCAGGTAGAGCATCATCAGCTCGCAGTAGTGATCCCAGCGGGCCTTCAAAAAGCCGCTCTCCGGCATCCATCCCATGGAAAGCGTCTCCCCGCCGTTGAGCATCCACGGCCAGTCGACCCGCTCGTAGATGCGGGCGGCCAGCAACGGGATCTCGCTGTCGGACGCGAAGTGCTGGCGGCAAGTCAGGACCCCGCACAGCAGCAGGGCGGTGTCAATCGACGACAGCTCGCACTTCCACAGGCGCTCGCCGCTGTGCATGTCCACAAAATGGAAAAAGAAGCCGTGCACCTGGGCCAGGCTTTCGTACACGAAGCGCAGCGTGACCCGCACCCGGTCGCGGATCTCGGAGGGCGCCAGCCAGCCCCGCCGGTCCGCGATGCACAGCGCGGTCAGGCCAAAGCCGGTGGCGGCGATGCTGGACGCCTTGTAGGTGTCGGCTCCCTCGGCGCGGGCGCGGTCCTTCACCTGGCCGGTGGCGGGCGCGGCCTGATCCCAGAAGAAGCGGAAACTGGCCCGCTCGATCTCGTCGAGGAACGCGTCGTCGGAGGCCTCGGCCACGGCGGCGCGCGGCACGAGCAAAGCGGCGGAGAGGGCAAGAAGGGAGCGTCGGTTCACGGGGAGCACCTTCATTCCGCACGGGGCCGGCCGGTGTCCTTTTTTCAGAACTCTTTGAGGTCCATGTGGCAGGCTGAGGACGGAGGGTTGTTTGATGCTGTCGCCTATTGTGAACCGAAACCTGGGATTGCACACTTTGAGCGGCTCGGTGGGAACGCCGAGCACCAACGACGGGCTTCCGGTCGACAAGGTCGAGACGGAAACGGCGCCCGGCCTGCCCCCGGTGCAGCTCTCGCCAACCCAGGCACAGGGGCTCCGCGGCGCCTTCGACGCCCTGTACAACGCCGGCGGCCCCGGCAAGAGCCGCCTCCTGGAGAACAACTCCGCCGCCTGGAACATGCGCTGGCGCATGGTCGAGTCCGCGCAAAAAGAGATCACCTCGCAGTACTTCTGCTGGGACCACGACGTTTTCGGCGTGTCATTCCTGGGCCACATTTTCAGCAAGGTGAAGGACGGCAACGTCACCGCCCGCCTGATGGTGGACGCCACCGGCGACACCTGGGGAACTCGCGGTTTCAAGTCGCACATCGGCGGCCGCGACTATCTCCAGGAGGTGGTCGGCACCGGGCACGCCGAGGCGCGCGTGTACCATCCGCACTTCAAGAAGATCATCGACCAGGTGCTGCATCCGCGCTCGAACTACATCGCGGCCAGCAACCACGACAAGATACTGGAGATCGACGGGCAGCGCGGCATGACCGGCGGCCGCAACATCGGCTACGAGTACTTCGTTTCCCCCAATGACTTCAAGGGCGCGTGGCGCGACACCGACGTGGAATTCGACTCGCCGGCCGCGGCGCACGCGCTGAAGGCGGCCTTTGACGTCGAGTACGGCGCCCCGTGGATCAACGACAAGGTGAAGCCTGACCTGCTGGGCAACTGGGTCAAGCGCGACCTGGAATTGATCGGCGCGTACTGCTTGATGGACAACTGGCTGAAGGCAACGCCCTTCAACGAGGCCGTCAAGACGCAGATGCGCAATAACGAGACGGCGCGCGAGCAGCAGGCCGCCTCGATGGTGGCCCTCACCATCAATCGCCTGCCGTCCGAGGGAATCGATCGCAAGCCCAACGACCGCGAGCGCAAGAAACTCCTCGAAATGGCGAAAGAGCTTGCGAAATATCCCGACCTGCGCGGCAGCTACAACGAGCCGATTCCCGCGCAGCACGACGGCGAGATCAAGATTCTCGACCGCACTTCCTCGGTGGGCACCGAGCAGGACCAGATCAACAGCAGCCTCGCGGCGCTTTCCCGCGCGGCCACGAAGCGCATTGTCATCGAAAATCCCTACGTGGTGCTGACCGACGACATGAAGCAGGTGCTGGCCGACGCCGGACGCCGCGGCGTGGAAATCTGGCTGGGCACCAACAGCCCGTCGAGCACCGACAGCGACGTCACCCAGGCGTTCTTCCTGGAGGACTGGCCGAAGCTGGCCGCCACGGTTCCCAACCTGCACATTTTCGTGGCCACCGGCGAGCGCAAGCTGCACGCCAAGGTGGGCGTCATTGACGACCAACTGTCGGTGGTTTCCAGCTACAATCTCGACTGGATCAGCTCAAAGGTCAACAGCGAAGTGGCCGCGGTGATCTGGTCGAAGGGTTTCGCCGCGGAGACCATGGGCGGCATCATGAAAGACCACGCCGATCCGGTGAACGGCGCGGTGGAGTACACGATCCTGCGGGACGCCAACGGCGCGCCCATCCGCAAGGACGGCAAGCCGGTCCTGGATGCCAGCGGCAACGTGATCAACGAGCCGGAGATCGTCTTCGGGCCGGACAACCACCTGTCCAAGGAAATGCTCGACACCTACAAGAAGAAGCGCAAGAAGTGGAAATGGCTGCGCGACCACATCCCGCAGCTCCGCTCGGTGCGCTCGGACACGAAGGTGCAGCCGTCCCCGGTGGCGCCGCCCAAACCCTGAAGTTCTAGACTATTTCTGGTTGAGGAGGTCCGCGCCGTGGCGGACGACGTTGCGGTCCGGGCCGGAACCGCGCTGGACGCTCTCGTTCACTAGTTTTCCGATCCGCTGTCCTTTTTCCGGGAACTGATCCAGAATGCCATCGACGCCGGCACCAACCACGTCGACGTGTGGGTGGAGTTTCTCCCTGAGGAAGGCTCCGATTCCGGCACGCTGCAGATCCGCGTGGAGGATTTCGGTGCCGGGATGAACGCCCACATCATCGATACTTATCTGACGCGGCTATTTTCCTCGACCAAGGAAAACGACCTGACCCAACTTGGCCGCTACGGCATCGGCTTTGTGTCGGTGTTCGCCATCGATCCGCAAGCCGTCATCGTGGACACCGCACGCGACGGGGAATCCTGGCGGGTCTTGTTCCGGCCGGATCGCTCCTTCGATCGCATGGCGCGCAGCGAGGCAGTCGAAGGCACGAAGGTCTTGCTCATCAAGCGCATCCTGGCGATAGACTTTCCTGACCTGGAAAATCGCGCGCGAAGAACGGTTCACTTCTGGTGCCGCCACGCGCGCGTGGAAATCCGCTTCAACGGAAAGGTAATTTCCGAGCCGTTCGATCTGTCGTCGCCGTGCAAGCTGCATCACGAAGAAGCGGGCACGCGCATCGTGGTGGGATATCCCACGGATGGCCTGCCATTCGCGGGCTTCCACAATGGCGGACTCACGCTTGTAGAGAGCCGCGACCGCTTGATCTGGGACGGCATGGCTGTAAAGATCGATTCGCGTTATCTCGAGCACACACTGAGCCGCGACGGCGTGGTTCTCGATGAGAATTACGCAAAGGCGCGCGCCGTCGTGGATCGGCTGGTGGCCGACGAACTGCCGCGGCACCTGTTCGACCGGCTGGAAAAGGCCGTGGGAGACGAGGCGCGCGCGCTCTACCGGGTGGCGGCGGCCTGCCTGCACGGCGGCTACCGGCGGGTGTGGGAGGCAGCGTCACTCATCCACGAGATCGGCGACGCGGATGGCGACGCCTGGCGCGCGGCACCCGGGCAGCACCCCGTTGGAAATTTGTGCACAGGGCCGGAGACAGACGCGCTGCCGCCCGGCATCCCCCTGCAAGCCCACTTCTCGCTGCGCGTGGCCGCCGCGATTCGAGCCTTCCCGACGCCACGCCGGTGGCCGAAATCTCCGTGCTGCACGAGGCGGTCGTCGGCCGCCGGAACCTGCATTATTCGCATTTCAACAAGCCCGGACGAATTCAAAGCGTTCCTGTCGATTTCCACGCGGAAGCGGGCAAGCGGTACTCTTTCCGCGTGCTGTGGCACGGCAGCGCCACGCTGTGGGTCGGTCCGGTGACGGTGACGCAGCGAGGAACGGAGGTCTCCACGCGCCACGCCGCCCACCTGGATCGCATGTTGTTTGGCACTCCGGCCGGCCGCCCGGTTTCCCTGCGGGTAGCGCTGGCGGCGCTCCGCTGGCGACGCCTGTTGGTGGCCGCGGGCCACTCGGCACTCAGTGAAGGCCTGGAGTCCATGGGGCGCCTCGTGCTGCAGGCGCGGCCCGGCGACGGTCCCTGGGAGTTGCTCGAAGCGCTGATCGGCGAGGCGCCGGTGCAGGCCGAGCGCAGCTGGTGCCGTCCGGCGCCGGCCGGCTTCGCCGCGCCGTCCCTGGAACGCGCACTGATGACGCTGCTGCGCCGCTGCGGCCGGCCGGTCGCCGCGGTGCGACTGGCGCACTTTGCCGGCGGTTTCGAGGGCGTGGCCATCGCGCAGCCACGGTTCGGGGCGCTGACCCCGCTGGATCGCGCGGGGCTGGACGGGGGGATGTTTCCACGGCGCCGCACGCTGGTGATAAATGTCGACCACCCGGCGGTGGGCAGCGTGCTGGCGGGCGCGGAGCGCGAGCCGGAAGCGGCCGCGTACTTGCTGGCCAAGATGGTGCTCCTACCGGATCCTGAAGACGACCTCCTGCTGGCGCTGGAGGCGTGGAGGCTGCGATGTCTACAACCGACGCGCTGATCGCCGGGCTGGCCGCGGAAGCGATCCCCACAGCGCATGGCGAGTTCACGCTCGACCGCGCGAAAGCAGTCGAGAAAATGCGCGCCAGCCAGCTCGCGGCGCCCCACGCCTACGTATTGGAACTGGTGCAGTGCGGCTGTCTGCGCGATGCAACGCGCCTGGATTTTTCCGTCGACGCGGACGACATGATCCTCACTTTCGACGGCGCGCCGTTTACTTCCCAAGAGCTGGAGCGGCTCGACGACGCGCTGCTGCTGGGAAAGGTGCCGCGCCACGCGCAGGCCGTGCGCAAGCAGGCCATCGCGCTCAACGTCGCGCTCTTTCTAAAGCCGAATTTTATCCGCGTGGAAAGCGGCGGATATTTGTTGGAGCGCAAGCCGGGCCAGCCTGATCGGATCACGCGCTGGCACGCACCCCGCTCGGGAACCCGCATTCACGTCAAGGACCGGCTCCATCTCGGGCTGCTCGCGGAGATGGTGAAGGGCGCCGCCGAGGTAAGTTTTCTGCGGGAGCGCTGCCGCTGGTCGTCGGTCCCCATCCACGTCAATGGCCGACAAGTCTCCGGCATGGAGTTTGCCCCGCTGGGAAAGGTGGAAATTGCCGCGGACGGCGTGCGGGGCGCCGCCGGATTTGAGGCGGGCGCCCCGGGCATGCTGCTCTTGATGAAAGACGGCGTATGGATCGAGAGCCAGCCGCTGGCCGCCGGTCCCCTGCCCTTCCGGGCCGTGGTGGAGGGGCGCGATCTCACCAAGGACATCTCCCAGGCCAGCATCGTGCACGACGACGCGCGCAAGGTCGTCTTCGAGCAGGTGCTCGCCGCGCGTGCGGCCGCCGTGGCCAGGCTCTGCGCGCGCGCCGCGAGAGAGAAGCGCGTGCTGGCGACGTTTGAAGAGGCCTTCCGCCAGGAACTGATGGAGGTAAAGGACCTCGCGCGCCTGCGCACCGGCGATCTGCGCGCTCTCGCCGACCTCGCGGTGTGGCCCGCGGCGACCGGCGACTGCCGGCCGGTTTCCTTCACGCGTCTCCTCCAGTGCATGGATGCGTTCGGCGTCGTGCCTTATTCCATCGAGCGATTTCGCGGCCAGCAACTGGAAGGCGCGCCCTGCGTCCTGTATACGAAAGACTGGAGCACCTTCGAAAAGCTGTGCGGCTTGCTCGGCGGGAAAATCCGCAACGTGACCCGCCGAATTTCCCGGCGTCCGCCGCGCTTCATCTTTAATTTCGGCCGGCGCGAAGCGCGCGTGTCGAGGGACTACAAATACGTGCAACCCATCGAAAGAGGCGAAGTGGCGCTGGGAAGCTTTAACGAGCCGCCGAGTCTGACCTTTCTCCGAGAAGGCCGACTTCTACACGAGATGTGGCGCCCGGCCGGACTGCTTGGAATCCAGGCTGTCGTCGAGGGAGAATTTCGTCAGGGCAGCAGCGGATACGGAATAGAGCGCGACGCAAACTGGGTGCGCGCAATCGTCGCCGTATTTGAGGCCCTGCCCGAGCTGTATGCCAGGCTGGCCGTGCAGGCGGCGAAACGTCCCCGTCCGGTGGCGCGCGCCGTCGCCGCGTGGCTCCACGTGGCCGCGCGCGCGGACGCGCCGGACCGCTTTCTAGCGGAGTGCGGCGTGCCGGCCGGAATGCGGCCAAAGACCCCGTACACGCCTCCCGACCTGGGCGCGGACAGCGATCATCCACTGGCCTGGTTTCCCTGGATCCGCAGCGGACGCCGCCTGCTCTCACTGCGCGAGATCCACGCACGCGCGAAGCCCGTGCGCTACGTCGACGCCGACAAGACAGCGGCGGACGACGTCCTGTCGCTGACTGAGACCGAGCGCGGCGTCCTGCAGTGCGTGCTGGGCGCGCAACACCTGGTGCCGTTCGGCTCCGCGGCCTCGAACACGCGCACGATGGACGAGGAAACCTTTCTGGCGTCGCTGCGCGACGCGATTCGCGGGTTCTACGGTGTGTTGAAAATTCCCCTGGACGTGGCGCCCATCATGCTGGTGGACGGCGCGGGGCCGGTGGTTTCCGGCAGCGACGGCTCCATTTTTTTAGGGCGCGAGCATCCTTTGATCACGGAGGCGCTTAGCGACGACTCCGCCGCGCTCAAGGTGCTGGTGCACTCGCTGCTGGTGTCCGCCATGAACCGGCTGCACCTTGAAATCAGCGACCATGACGAAGTGAGGCTGCAGGCTTTGCTCGCCGAGTCCCTGGCCTGCGAGCCGGCCCGCTCGCAGGTTCAGTCCGCCGCGCCGCCGCGCGGTTTCCTCGAGCGGATTTCGGCGGAGGCCGTGGCCACTGGCTGGATCTCGGATGCCCTGGAGGTCCGACTTTACGTGGACGACCCGGCCGGTCGAGGGAAATTTGTGGGCGCCGCCATGGCGCGGCGAGAGGGCAATAAATTCTCGCTGCAACTACCAGCCTTTGTAAAAGACGGCTACGCGCGCCGGATTTTTGCATACGCGGTGCGCGAGGGACAATTTCACGAGCTGTCCTCGTCGCCGCGTATTTTTTGCTCGCCCGCAACCTGGCAAACCTCTCCCATCGGATATCTCGACGTGGTGGAGGAGAGCGGCGTGGTCCGCGGCTGGACCCTGGATCCCAATACGCCCGAGCGTTCCATCGGCGTCCACTTCTATCTCGACGGCGCGCCCGGAAAGGGCGAGTTCGTGGGCGAGGTCGACGCCAATCTGCCCCGCCCGGACGTCAACGATCACCGCGGCTACCCGGGCGACCACGGCTTCGAATTCCAGATTCCCGCCGAGCACCTCGACGGCCTGAGCCACACGCTGCACGCATACGGCCTGGACAGCGCGGGTGGACACAATCCGGAGCTGTCCGGCTCGCCAAAAACGTTTGGCGGCTGACACCTTGCGGAGGAGCGTCTCGGCTGGCTCCCTCGCGCTTCCTGGCTGTGGGTTGGCACGTCCCGCGGGATGCCGTGGCGGTGAGTGGATAACTCGAGGGCACCCGACCGAGCGAACACCTGCAAGACCTCGGGTCCACAGGAGACCACGAGGCAAAGCATGAATCCCGGGTGCACCGTGTTCGAACCGTATCGGCTGTTTGGCTCGCCGCACGGGCGGATTCGGCGGGGGACGTTCCTGCTGGGGCTGCTCTTCGTGCTCACCTCGTACCTGGGCGCTCGACTGCTGCTGGAGATGCTCGGGCTGGACCTGCTCGCCTCGCTGCTCGGCGTCTTTCCCCTGTGGGCCGCCCTTTCGCTCGGGATCAAGCGCTATCACGACCTCGGGCGCTCCGGATGGAACCTCCTCATTTTGCTGATTCCGCTCTTCGGACCGGTCTGGGTGATGGCCGAGCTGACGTTTCGCGGGGGACGGCCGGAGCCCAATCGGTTCGGCATTCCGCTCGAATTCGAGACGAAAGACTACCTGCAAACCCCGTTGCTTGCCCCCGAGCCGGACGGCGCCTGGATCGTAAACGACGTCACCGGGCTCAATCCAATTGCCGTGAAGGGCGTCATCCGGCCGCAGTCGGTGTCCGAGCTGGCCGAGGCGCTCGCTGGCACCGACGATCCGGTGTGCATCGGCGGCGGCCGTTTCAGCATGGGCGGCCAGACCGCCTCGCCCGGCTGCCTGCACGTCGACATGCGCGCGCTCAACCGGGTGCTCA
>VGFD01000023.1 GCA_016868975.1 Armatimonadota bacterium
AAGGAGGTCCCATCCGATGCAAGCCAATGGGGGGTTCGAGTTCCCGAAGAGCTTTGGCCTGGAGTCTCGCCACATGGAATCCTACTGCGCTGGCTACCAGGACTCGCCCGAGTCCGCTTTCGGACGGGACACCATCTCCATCAAAGGGATCGCCGACGAGTCATCTCGCATGAAGAACCCGCAGTTCCTCGCCGTCCTCGAAGAGCGCATCGTCTCCGGGCTGATCTAGCCAGGGGTTTCTTCCGGGACTTTGTGAAAGAAGGAACATAGTCCTGTCCGGCGAACCTCCCCGCGCGCGGAAGGCCTGTAAGCGGCCCGCGCTCTCACTTTGTCGCGCTGTGGGGTAGCCGCGCGCCCCGCGTCGTTCGCGACTCCAATCGAGGCAGATAAATGAAGATTGCTGTTCTGAAGGAATCCGCGGAGGGCGAAACCCGCGTCGCCCTCGTCCCGGAGTCGGCCGGCCGCCTTATCAAGGCCGGGCAGGAAATCCTGGTGGAGAGCGGGGCCGGAAGCGCCGCCAGTTTCGCCGATGAGGTCTATACCGCGGCCGGCGCGCGCATCGTCGCCGACAAGGCTGCCCTTCTGAAGGAAGCCGACGTGGTCCTCAAGGTCGGCAAGCCCACTCCCGACGAGATCGCCGGGATGCGCGAGGGAGCCGTCCTGATCACCTTCATCTACCCGGTCCAGAACCCGGACCTCGTGATGCAGCTGGTCACCCGCAAGATCACGTCCTTCAGCATGGATGCGATTCCGCGCATCAGCCGCGCCCAGTCCATGGACGCCCTCTCTTCCATGAGCACCGTGGCCGGCTATAAGGCCGTGCTGCTGGCCGCCGCCCGCCAGGGCAAGTTCTTCCCGATGCTGACCACGGCGGCCGGTACCATCGCGCCGGCCCGCGCGCTCATTCTCGGAGCGGGCGTGGCCGGGCTGCAAGCCATCGCCACCGCGCGCCGCCTGGGCGCCATCGTCTACGCGTTCGACGTGCGCCCCGCGGTGAAGGAGCAAGTGGAGAGCCTGGGCGCCAAGTTCGTTGAGATGGACGTGCCACACGGCGCCGAGGATAAGGGCGGCTACGCGACCGAGCAGTCCGAGGATTTCATTCGCCGCGAGATGGAGGCCATCCACAAGGTCGCGAAGGACTCGGACGTCATCATCACCACGGCGCTGATTCCAGGAAAACCTGCGCCGAAGCTCATCACCGAAGCAATGCTCAAGGACATGAAGCCCGGCTCAGTGGTCATCGACCTCGCCTCGGAAATGGGCGGCAACTGTGAATTGACGCAGCCGGGCAAGGAAATCATTGCGCACGACATCATTATCAACGGGGTGTTGAACGTGCCGGCGTCGATGCCGATTCACGCCAGCCAGATGTACTCGCGCAACGTGCTCACGCTGCTCAACCACCTCACCAGGGATAAGGCCCTCAATCTCGATTGGAACGACGAGATTACCAGAGGCACGTGCATCACGCACGACGGCAACATCCTGCACGGCCCCACCAAAGCCGTGCTCGAAGCGGCAGTGAATTAGGCGCCGTCTTTGTTCTCAATTGAGGAGCGTAACCAATGGCTGTGATGATCAATCTGGTGACCGTATTCGTACTGGCCGTGTTTGTGGGCTTCGAGCTCATCTCGAAAGTGCCGCCCACGCTGCACACTCCCTTGATGTCGGGCACCAATGCCATTCATGGCATCGTCCTGGTCGGCGCGATTCTCATCGCCGGCCTGGCGCACGACAACACGAGCGCGATCATAGGATTCATCGCAATGGTGTTCGCCGCCGTGAACGTGGTGGGCGGCTACATTGTGACCGACCGCATGCTCGAGATGTTCAAGAAGAAGCCTGAGGGCAACTAACCATGCTGATTGTACTGGCACTATCCTATCTGGCCGCGTCGATTTGCTTTATCGTGGGCATCAAGTGGATGAACCACCCGGCGACCGCACGCACTGGCAACAGACTTTCCGCGCTCGGCATGACGTTGGCCGTCGTCATCACCATGCTCAATCTTGCCGTGGCACAGCAGGATCTTGTCAAGGACGCCAGCGTGCTCTGGTCGCCCCAGACCCGCTGGGCGCTCGTGCTCGGTGGTCTCGTGCTCGGCACGGTTATCGGCGGCGTGATGGCCAAGACCGTAAAGATGACCGACATGCCGCAGGCCGTTGCCATTTTCAACGGCCTCGGTGGCGGCGCCGCCGCGGCGGTTTCAGTCGCCGGTAAGGTGGCCCCGACTCCGGGCGCACACGGAGAGGAAATGCTCTGGTCGATCGTGCTTGGCACGATTATCGGCTCGATCACCTTTGCCGGCAGCCTCATCGCCTTCGGAAAACTGCAGGGACTGATCAGCGGAAAGCCGGTCACCTTCCCCGGCATGCGCCTGTTCAATAATCTGCTCATCCTCGTGACGCTGGGCCTGGGCGTCTGGGTAATGGTACTCGGGCACGATCCCATCGGGGACAAGGTCTTCATCCTGACCCTGGTCCTGGCAAACCTGTTCGGCATCATGCTGGTGCTTCCCATCGGGGGCGCCGACATGCCGGTGGTCATTTCGCTGCTCAACAGCTTCACTGGAACGGCCGCCGCAATCACCGGTTTCGTGCTGCAAAACAACGTGCTCATCATCGCCGGTGCCCTGGTCGGCGCCTCCGGCTTCATCTTGACCATGCTCATGTGCAAGGCCATGAACCGCAACCTCTGGAACGTCATGTTCGTTGACTTCGGAGGCGGAGGCGGATCCGCCGGAACCATCGAGGGATCTCAGCAGGAAACCAGCGCGGAAGACGTGGCGGTCATGCTTGCCTACGCAAGCCGCGTGATCATCGTGCCCGGCTACGGTCTCGCCGTTGCCCAGGCGCAGCACGCCGTCCAGGAGATGGCGGTACTGCTCGAGAAGCGCGGCGTGAGCGTGAAGTATGCCATCCACCCGGTGGCCGGACGCATGCCCGGCCACATGAACGTGCTGCTCGCCGAAGCCAACGTGCCATACTCCCTGCTGTACGACATGGAAGATATCAATTCTGAGTTCGAACAGGCAGACGTGGCGCTGGTTATCGGCGCCAACGACGTGACCAACCCGGCCGCCCGCACGGACACCTCGAGCCCCATCTACGGGATGCCCATCCTCGACGTCGACAAGGCGAAGAACATCGTCGTGGTCAAGCGCGGCAAGGGCACCGGCTATGCGGGCATCGAGAACCTGCTCTACTACAATCCCAAGTGCAAAATGCTGTTCGCGGACGCGAAGGCGGCGGTCAGCTCCCTGATTGCGGAAGTGCAGCACGTCTAGGCTTAGTGGCGCGCGACACAAGTAGCTTCGCCCTACGGGACATCAACTGACCCGGGCGTGTCGCGCGACACGATCAAACCGATTTGTCTGGCTTTTTCATCAAGCCTTTGCTGGCCGCGTATGCCGCGGCCTGGCTGCGGCGCGCAAACCCGAGCTTCTCGAGAATGCGGGATACGTGGTTGCGCGCCGTTTTTTCGCTGATGAACAATTCCGCGGCAATTTCCTTGTTGGTCTTGCCTTCGGCCACGCAGCGCAGGATCTCATGCTCCCGCTCGGTGAGCGGATCGTCCTGGGGCGCCCGCGCCTTTTCGGCAAGCTGCTCCTTGACCCGGCGGGCCAGCGCCGGATCGAGCAGCGACTCGCCGGCCGCCACGCTACGGATGGCGCGGATAATTTCCTGGCGCCCGACGTTCTTCAGCAGATAGCCGCAGGCGCCAGCCATGATGGACGATGCGACAGCCTGCTCGTTGTCGTGCGAGGTCAGCATGACCACCCGCGGGACGTGCGCGGCGCAGGCCAGCTCGCGGCAGGTCTCGATGCCGTCCATGTGCGCCATCACCACGTCGAGCAGCACGACGTCCGGCCGCAGTGAGTCGTTCTTCTGCAGCGCGTCCGCGCCGGATTCGGCCTCGGCCACGATCTCCAGGTCCTCTTCGATATCCAGCACGGTGCGCAGGCCCAGGCGCACGACCTCGTGGTCGTCCACAATCATTACCCGAATTCGGTTCTGCATGCCGCCTCCTAAAATGTCACCGTGACGCGGGTGCCGCTGGGACTGCTCGACACCGCGAGCCGCCCTCCCGCTTCTTCAACGCGCTGCCGCATGCCCTCCAGGCCGCGGCCCTCGGGAGCGCCGCCCGGGTCAAAGCCGCGCCCGTCGTCCTGCACCTCGACTTCGAACCTCTCTCCGAATCGAACGACCACCGAAACGCTGCTCGCGGCTGCGTGCTTGTAGACGTTGGCCATCGCTTCCTGGATGGAGCGGAAGGCCGCCGTGCTGACCGCCACGCTGAGCGGCGTCTCCTCGCCCTCGACCTGCAAGGTGACCGGAATTCCGCTGATGGCCTTGAACTCGTGGACCTGGTTTTTTGCGGCCTTGCTGAAGGAGGCATCGCCTTCGAGCAGCGGCTTCAAGTCGAAGATATAGTGGCGCACTTCCCATAGCGCCTGCTTGGAGACGCCCATCAAGTCGCGCAGCCGTTTTCCCAGCTCGGCCCCCGGTGCGCCGCGGTCGGCCAGATCCGCGCAGGTCTCCAGCGTGAGCCCGATCATGAAGACCCGTTGCGCGATGCCGTCGTGAATCTCCCGGGCGATGCGCGCGCGCTCCTCCCGCGCGGCCAAAACGCGCGCTTGATGCCGCGCGCGCTGGAGCTGATCGAGCACGTGTCCCAGCAGCGAGCAGAAAATCGCCACGGTAAACGGATTGAGGACGGTGGAGAACAGCGTGCCGTCCATCTGTCCATTGCGGATGGCCGCCTCCAGGCCCGGCCGGGAATTGATGACCGCGGCGAAATAGGCCACGTCGAACAATGCCGCGGCGGCCAGCGCCACCCCGATGCGAAACAGCAGGGCGGGCGCGATCACCGATGTGAGCGCGAACTCGTAGAAAGGGCTGCGATATCCACCGGTCTCATAGATCACCAGCGCCGAGAACAGGACATCGAAGACTCCCGCGACTTCGGCGGCGTGCTCGCGGAACCATCCCCCTCTGGGTACCAGCAGCGCGGCCTGGCTCCACAGGGGAAGCGCCGGGCCGTACACCGAAATGGCCACGCACCAGATGCCGGTGACCACCAGCATGGCCAGCCCGTTGCGCAGATTTTCGACCGGCGCCGCGCCGAACACGACCACGAAAAAGGCGACCGCCCAGGTTATCCAGCGAACGACAACGGAAATATATGCGGGATTTTCGACGACCCGCGCTTCGAGCGTGGCGAGCCGCCGCACTCTGGTGATCAGCGGCCCTTCGTGCGACGGGCGGCGCCGGCTTTTCCGCCGCGGGCCGATTTTTCGGATGAGGCGCGGCTTCGAGCGACCAATGCCTTTTCGTTCTGTGCGGCTTTCAGGCGGGCCGCAGCCTTGCCGGGCGGCGTGGGCGCGACGCGATCGGCAGCCGGCGCCCGCGTTCCGCTCGGACGCTTGCCGGCCACGACGTCCCCGAGCCAGCCGGCGGCAATCTCCGAGACCTGCTCCCAAACGTCCTCGCTGGCTCGGCCGGCGGACTTGAGCAGCTTGAAGGCGTGGTCTCCGCCCTCGATCCAGCGCAGCTCCGCGTTGCGCATCCGCCCCACCGCCTGGGCCAGGGATTCGGCGGGCGCCAGCGCGTCGCGGGTTCCCGAGACGAACAGCGTGGGCACGCGAATGGCGGCGAGATGCTGATCGCGCACTCGGTCCGGGCGTCCCGGCGCGTGCAGAGGATAAGCCAGCAGCAAGAGGCCGCTCGCGATGCTGCCGCGGGAGGCGAGATGGGACGCCATGCGGCCGCCCATGGAGCGCCCGCCGATGAAGAGCGGCCCGCCGCCCGCCTGCGCGCGGAGGAAGTCGATGGCGGCGGTTACCGTGCGCTCGAGCACTTCCTCGCGATCCGGCACCTTCTTGCCGCACTCGCGGTAGGGGAAGTTGAAACGGAGCATTGCATAGCCGCGCGCGCGCAGGAACACCTGGACGAAGGTGAGCATCGGGTCGTCGAGGCCGCCGCCCGCGCCGTGCGCCAGAAGCACGCTGGGCGTGCGGCCCGCTTCGAAGGCGTCGGGCGCCATGTAGATGCCGCTGACCGCAGCGGAGCCGGGGACCGGGATGGAAACCTTCTTCTGGCGGGAGGGCATGGACGTCTGGTATTTGGGGACGGCCGAGCCGGATCCTTCCCCCGCGGATCGGCCTGCGAAGCCGCTTTTTCAGGAGAGGAATCAACCCTGGCCCGAAGAAAGGTGGTGCGCTATGAGTGCCACGAAGATGAGGTCGTTTGACGACTGGAAGCAGTATTTCAAAGAGTGGCAGGCCGAAGTCGGGATGTCCGACATCGGCTTGCCTCAAGACGGTCTGGAGGCTTACGAGTTCCACGTCGGAATGGGGGATCTGAAGAGCGACGAAGTTGAATTCGGCGACTTCAAAGGCCAGCCGAAGTGGGAGAAACTCTTAGAGATTCCCGACCAGCGGGCGCGCGATACGCTGATGGAACTGATCCGCTACCAGGGCGATACCGAGTTTGCCTCCACCGAGCAGCAGCGCAATCTGCTTGAAACCGCGCCGACGCGCGAGGATCTCCATTCCTTGATCCGCGTCATTCGCGAAGAGGGACGGCACGGCTGGCAGATGGCCTGGCTGCTCACCGAGTACTTTGGCGAAGAGGGCAAGCGCGAGGCGCAAAAATTGCTCGAACGCCGCTCCATCGCCATGTCGGGCACCAAGGCCAACCGTCGGCTGCTGTGGGCTTTCAACGAGGAAATGCCCACCTGGCTCGACGCGTGGTGGTACACCGAACTGGTCGACCGGGATGGAAAATTCCAGCTTGAGATGTTGAGCCGCTGCGGCTTTGCCCCGCTGGCGCGCTCCACGGTGTACATGCTGGGCGAGGAAGCGTACCACATGCGCTTTGGCCACCTGGGCGTCAAGCGCGTGATGAAGCAGGGAGTCATTCCAGTCGAGATCATGCAGAAGCTGCTCAACAAGTGGTTTACCTGCGCGCTCGACCTGTTCGGCAAGGACGCCTCCAGCACCGCCATCTGGACCTACGTGTGGGGCTTGAAGAGCCGTTTCAACGAGCACAAGAATCCGCCCATCGAAGAGGTGGATCGGCTGCAGCTCAACGAGATGTCCCGCTCCGCGTATGCCCGCGAGGTGCAGGGCCTGATCGATCAGATCAACCGCACCGCGAAGCCGGGCTCGGCGACGCTGGTGCTGCCCTCCACGAAATTCAACCGGAAAATCGGAGAATTCGCGGAGCAGCCCTATTCGGCGAGCGGCGAATTGCTCTCAGCGGAGGCGTACCAGAAGCATCTTGAGCAGGCGCTCCCCACCGAGAAGGACTACGCGACGCTGGACGCCATTTTCAAGTCCGGCGAGCAATGGGTGGCCCCTCCGCCAAACAAGGACGAGGATTAAGTCCCGCCAGGGACGGTCAACCAGAGGAATCCGCGGGAGGCATGAGGTTGGGAGGCAAGCCGACCCCTGACTCTACCGCACGTCAGCGGACGCTGACCGCCTATCTCTTTCTTGCGCCGGCGCTGGTCGCGCTGGCGCTCTTTACTTTTTATCCCATCGCTTACGGGATCTACCTCGCGTTCACCGACTATGACATGCTGCGGCACACCCCGCAGGGAGTGCTGGTGCCGCCACGTTTCGTGGGATTGGATAATTTCGCAAAGCTCTACCGAGACCCCTATTTCTGGACGGCACTGACCAACTCGGCGCTTTACCTGCTCGTCGTGCCGGTGCTGCAGGTACTTGCGATGGCGGTGGCGGTGCTGGTCAACCAGCGAATCGCCGGCGTGCGGCTCTTTCGCACGACCTATTATATTCCGGTGGTGACCTCGGTGGTGGTCGTGGGCATCGCCTGGAACTGGGTGTACCAGAGCGACGGCCCGCTGAACGCATTGTTGGTGGATGTCCTGGGATTGCCGCGGGTGGGCTGGCTCACCGATGGCCGGGTGGCGCTCTTTTCCGTCATGCTCGTCACGGTGTGGCAGGGGCTCGGATACTTTATGATGCTCTACCTCGCGGGTCTGCAGGGCATCCCCCCGGAGTACGAGGAGGCGGCCCGCCTGGACGGCGCCGGGCCCTGGCTGGTGTTCCGCCACGTGACCGTGCCGCTGCTGCGGCCTACACTGGCACTGTGCAGCGTGATCTCGTGCATTTCGGCGTTCAAGGTGTTCACCGAGATTTACGTGATGACCCGTGGCGGGCCGGAGCACGCCACGCTGACCCTGGGCTACTTGATATTCGACACCGCATTCAAGGACTACGCCATGGGGTACGCCGCCGCGCTTTCCCTGGTGATGGGAATTTTCGTGGGCGTGATCTCGTACGTCAATCTGCGTTATTTCCGCGAGGGGGGCCTGACGTACTATGCGTAGAGCCTTGATGTACGTCCTGATGATCTCCCTGGCCGTGCTGACGGTGGGCCCGTTCGTGTACCTGCTGCTCGGCTCGCTCGTGAAGGGAAACCTGCTCACGCTTTTCCGCACCGGCGAGTGGCTGGACCCGGCGCGCTACACGCTGCAGAATTACCTCGGACCAGACGGCGTGTGGGCGACGTTTTCCCGCATGCGCCTGTTCGAGAACACCGTGTTGATCTGCGCCGTGGGCGTGACGCTGGAGTTGTTCGTCTCGGCGCTGGCCGCGTACCCCCTGGCCCGCATGGCGTTTCCAGGACGCGGACTCGTCTTCGCGCTGATGCTGTCGACGATGATGCTGCCGGCCCAGGCAACGATGATCGTGAACTTCAATACGATTCGGTTTCTGGGCCTGTACGACACCTACGCGGCAGTGATTCTGCCCAGCGCGGCGAGCGTGTTCGGAATTTTCCTGATGCGCCAGGCGTTCATCACGGTGCCGAAGGAACTGGACGAGGCGGCCCGCATCGACGGCGCCGGCGACTTCACGATATGGTGGCGCATCATGCTCCCGCTGACCCGCCCGGCGCTGGGCACGCTGGCGATCTTCTCGTTCGTGGGCTACTGGAACTCCTTCATCTGGCCGCTGGTGGTGCTCAAGCATGAAAACAAGTATCCCCTGGCGGTGGGCCTCCAGTTCATGGCGGAGGTCTTCGACAAAACCTTCGGAAAAATCGCCGCCGGGTCCATCCTGTCGGTGATTCCCATCATCGCGGTGTTCCTGCTGCTGCAGAAGCAGTTCATCCGCGGCATTACCGCGGGGGCGGTGAAGTGAGGACGCAAGCGGGAAACCCCGACGGAATGCCGAACCGACGGCGAAGGGTCGCCCGTCGACGGCGATAGATCCAGCCCGGGGGAGGCGCCAACGTGCTCATTGAGACCGAACCGCTGCTGCAGATGATGAGCATCGAGCAGAAGGCCGCGCAGATGTTGATGGTCAGCTATCCGTGGACCGAGATGACGCGCGACTGGGAGACCTTCTTCCGCAAGTGCCAGGTTGGGGGCGTGATCCTCAACGAGCGCAACTTCCAGACTGTGGCGCAGGTGCGCTCGCTGATCGAGGGTCTCCAGGACTTCGCCCGCGAGACCGCGGTGGGCATCCCCCTGTACGTGGCCATCGAGCAAGAGGGCGGCAGCGCCTCGCCCCTGTCCTTCGCCCGTGCCATCCACCCCGGCAACATGGCCATCGGCGCCACCCGCAACAGCGAGTACGCCTACGAGGCCGCCCGCCTGTGCGCCAACGAGCTGCGCTCCTTCGGCTTCACCATGAACCTCGCGCCGGTCGCGGACATCAACCATGCCTACACCAACCCTGTCGTGGGACCGCGCGCGTTCGGTGAGCGCGAGGACATGGTCACCCAGATGACCGTGAAGACCGTCAAGGGCCTCCAGGAGAACGGCATCGCGGCGTGCGCGCGGCACTTCCCTGGTCTGGGACGCGTGGTGGGCGAGTGCTACGACGATCTGGCCAGCGTTGGCCAGAACGAGGAAACCTTCACGGGCTCTGACTTCAAGCCGTTCGTGCAGGCCATCGCGGCGCGCGTGGACGCCATCATGGTCGCGGTGGCCGCCTACACGGGCATGGACCGCGACGGCTTCCCGGCTGCCCTCTCCACCAAACTGGTCACCAACATCCTGCGCAACACGCTCAATTTCAAAGGCGTGATCGTGTCCGACCAGGTCGACTGCAAGGCCATCCTCGACCGCATTCCCATCCAGGAAGCCGCGACGCTCGCAGTGCGAGCGGGCATCGACCTCATCTTGTCCAAGGGCACGCTGGAGAACGTGGCCCACCTTTTCGTGGGGATCGTGGACGGGCTCAACAAGCGCTACTACGGGCCAGAGCGCGTGGAGGAGGCGGCCACCCGCATCCTCAAGGCGAAATTCCGCCGCTCCATCGACCCGGTGCCGTTCCGCGACGATCCCACCGACCTGATGAACCGCATCGCGCGCGACTCGGTGACCCTGGTCCGTAACGAGGAGGGGCTCCTCCCGTTGAAGCTGGACGCAGGCGAAGAGGGAGAGCACTGGATCGGCGTGCTCTCCCCGCATCCTCCGAACCGCGACATGATCACGCTTGGCGAGGGGTTGCAGGGGAAGCATACCTGGGTAGAAGAGGTGCAGTACGACCCGGCGGCCGAGGATCTTGACTGGCAGGAGATCTCGGACAAGTTCGGCAACTGCGAGACGCTCATTCTGGTGACGTCCTCGCCGGCGCTGCTGAACGAGCGTCAGGTCGACTGGCTCAACCGCATCATCGGCCTGGAGAAGCCGACGGTGCTGGTGTCGTTGCAGAATCCGTATCACCTGATGCACTTCCCGGCGATGAAGACGTACCTGGCCACTTACGGCCACAGCCCTTCTTCGCTGGAAGCGCTGGTGGACGTGCTGCTGGGCGAGGCGAATCCCCGGGGACGCCTGCCCATCACCATCCCCGAGGTGGCCGAGTACGGAGAGGGTGTTGGCTATGGTGTTTGACCAGTTCTCGGACAAGCTCCGGGAGCGCCTGAAAAAACAGCAAGAGGAAGAGGCCGCCAAAGCGGAGGCGGCGCCCCAGGGGTTTCTGCAGAAATTGCAGAGCGGGATCCAGAAGGGCATCGACGTCCTCAACACCGACATCGGGGAATTGATCCCCGCCGCCGCCCCGGCCTCGCGCGCCATGGACCGCCTCAAGGACGGACTCAAGCGCACCCGCGACGGCCTCATGGGCGGCGTCATGGATCTCTTCCGCGGCAAGCGCATCGATGAGGATTTTTGGGAATCGCTTGAGGAGATCCTGATTACCTCCGACGTCGGTGTGGCCACCAGCACCCAGATCGTGGACCGTCTGCGGGCCGCCGTAAAAGAGCAGAAGATCACCGAGCCAGCCGCCCTGACGGATATTCTGCGCGAGGATCTGACCGGCATCCTGAAAACGGTCGAGTCGGATCTGATGCTTGAGTCCGGGCTCACCGTGATCATGGTCGTTGGCGTGAACGGCACCGGAAAAACCACCACCATCGGCAAGCTGGCGTGGCGCTTGAAGAGCGAGGGAAAAAAGGTGATGCTGGCCGCCGCCGACACCTTCCGCGCCGCGGCCATGGACCAGCTCCAGATCTGGGCCGATCGAGTGGGCGTCGACATCATCCGCCTTGGCGAGAACGCGGATCCGGCCGCGGTGGCTTATGACGCCGTCACGGCTGCCCAGGCGCGTGGCATGGACGTGCTCATTATTGACACGGCGGGCCGCCTGCACAATAAAGTCAACTTGATGGAAGAGCTGAAAAAAGTGCGCCGCGTGGTCACCCGGCAGATTCCGAGCGCGCCGCACGAGACCCTTCTGGTGCTGGACGCCACCACCGGCCAGAACGCGCTGCAGCAGGCGAAAACCTTCGGCCAGGCGGTCGACGTGAGCGGGCTGGTGCTGGCCAAGCTGGACGGCACCGCGCGCGGCGGCATCGTCATCGCAATTGCCCAGGAGCTGGGAACGCCGGTGAAATTCATCGGCATCGGAGAGGCCATGGACGACCTGCGCGCGTTCGAGGCAACCGAGTTCGTCAACGCGCTGTTCGTCACCACGGAGGAGGCCGCGGCTACCTGAGCCATCGCGGAGATGAAATTATTTTAGCACGTGAGCAATTCGAGGGCTGACCGCTTGAACGCCCGTTGCAGTCAATATAGACGTTTCCAGGAGCCCCGGCAGGCGGTCGCCAACAGCGCGTCAATGAGTTACGAGAGTCCAGTCAGCCGCCAGCTCTATGGAATCAATCCGTCCGGTACCGGTCCGACAACCGAGGCTTACGTCGGCTTGAGCGCGCAGGAGGCAGAATTGAAGGAGAGCTGGTTCCGGGATTCAATTGCCGGCAACCCTGACCTCGTCATGGGGGTCTGCCGTCGTGCCGGCCTCACAAACGAAAAATGGTTCTGCTGGGGAACCGAGGTAAAGACTGGGGTGGGACCGATCGACGTGTTGCTCGTCTCAGAGACAGGACGCATAGGCATCGTTGAAACGAAGCTGTCATTGAATCCGGAGAAGCGTCGGAGTGTGGTCGCACAGTTGCTCGAGTATGCTGTGAATCTCCGCGATCGTGACTTGGACGATATTTCGGAGAGCCTTCCGGTCGAGTCTCTGGTGAAGACCTCTGATGCGCAGCGTCGACTCAAGGAGGGCGACTATCTCCTCGTGGTGGCCGGCGACGAACTCGATCCCCGGGCAGTGCGACTTGGCGAGGCGGTATTGGGGAAGCACGTACTGCAAAAATGGGATCTCGCCCTGGTGGACCTTGCGCTCTACCGCCGTCCAACCGACAAAGAAGCGAATCTGCTGGTGCCGACACTTCGAGGAACGCTGGTGGCTGAGAGGCGGCAGGTCTTCGAGGTCAAATTTGTAGGGCTGCCAGAGGCATTCAAGCCGCAGGTGACTGCGGTTGAGCCGCCGCCTCCGACTGATGGGCAGTGGGACGAGGCGCGCTTCAAGCTTGCACTTGAGGCAGCGTCCCTTCCGCCCGCCTTTAAGAATTTGGGACGCCGGCTACTGAAGCTGACACAGGACTATCCCGAGTTGGAAGCACGGTTCGGCAGAGGCAAGTCCGGCTCGCTAATCTTGAAACGCAATGGTTATGGGCTTATCGAGTTCGATCTCGCTGGCAACCTGCGCTTCCGGCGAACCAAGATTGAACGAGCGCTCCCGGCCACGACTCGTACTCAATACTTTGGCAGCCTCAAAGCGATCTTCTCGGAGGCATACGACCAGGTTTATCCACTGCGCTCTGCCGACCAGATCGTTCCGAAAGCGGATGACGTCATCAATGCACTTCAAGTCGCGCTCCAGGCGGCGCGAGAATCCGAGGAATGAGAAAGGGGGCTACACGATTAGTGTACGCGGCGTCCAGGCGCACTCATGCCAGGTGCCCGCGTTCCGGCGCATCCGTCGCTGAAGTAGGAAGCGCAGCGGGGGAGCGGCTGTCGTACCTCGAACCATGCCTGGTAAGGAGGCTCCAACCATGTCTGAACTGCGGGCCCATGTTCGCGATGGACATCTGATTCTCAATGTGCCCACTGACCTGCCGGATGGTACGGTCCTCGATCTGGTGGTTGACGACGAGGGCGATGATCTTTCCGAGGAAGAGCGGCGAGCCCTGCATCAGGTCATCGCCAGGGCGTGGGAATCGGTGAAGGCGGGCCGCGCCTTTTCCGCGGAAGAAGTGCTCGGGGACTTGCGTAGACGGCGTGCCTGAAATCCCGGTCATCGTTTCGGCCGAGGCGCGCGCACAAATTGACGAGATCGATGTCTGGTGGATGACAAACCGGCGATCGTCGCCGGATCTCTTCTGGCAGGAGCTTGAGGAGGGTATCGGCCTTTTATCTCGTCTCCCGCGCGTCGGACACCCTTACTCGTACCCGGGTTTGCCGGGCCTTCGGCGTCTACTGCTGCGCAGCAGCAGATATCATCTGTACTATCGCGCGTCCGACGAGGCGGTCACGGTACTGGCGGTCTGGAGTGCGGTGCGTGGGCGACCGCCCCAATTTTAGCTCGGCGCTTTCGACTCTGCTCTAATCCAGGCTGATTCTCGGCTGGCGCGGCGCGGGATTGTCGAATCCGAGCAGCATTTCCAGGGCCGGCCGCTCGAACTGTACCTGATCCGGGAAAACGTAACCCCGCTCGCTGTCGCGGACCAGCTCGAGATAGCGGTCCCAGAGCGGAATTTCTCCGGGCGACGAATACACACGCGACGTGTCCTGGTAGGAGCAGAATTCCCACTCGATTCGCTCCTGGGACATGGGCCCGAACACCCGGCACGCCAGGGGGCGTCCGGCATATACGGTGCAGCCCCGCATGGACGAATAGAACGGACACCTCCACGAGCGATATACCTGCCGCTGATCCGGCCGGCCCGGCCCGAGCGTCGCAAAGTGGATTCGGGGTCGAGGCCTCGCAAAGGTCAGGGCGTGATCGAATTCCCGACGGCTGAGCGTCATGTAGAGCGGCGGCCCCACGCAGCAGCGGTAGCACGATCCACAGGGTTTCCTGAGCGGCTCGAGCTGCCCGTCGACCTCCCGATAAAATGCCTCGAGATCCGTGTCAGCGGGCGCCAACGTCAATCCCCTGCAGCTTCGCGAGCTCGGAGATGGTGACGAACTGATATCCCTTTTGCCGGTATGCGGCAATCATGGTGGGCAGCGCACGAATCGTCCCGATGCGGCCGGAGTGCATCAGCAAGATGGCGCCCATCTGCGAGCGCCACATGGTGTAGGAGTAAATCTGCAGCGGATCGGTCTCCCGCCAGTCGCCGGGGTTCACGTTGTCGAGGATCACCGAGTAGCCCATGCTCTGCACGAGCTTGAGCCGGCCCATGTCCAGCCGCCCGCCCGGGGGGCGCATGATGCGCGTCTTCACGCCCACCAGCGCGCGCAGCAGGAGGTCAGTCTGGTCCATCTCGCGGCGGATCCCGGTCTCGTCGAGATCCTGGAATGACGCGTGCGTGTACGAGTGGTTGCCCAGCTCGTGGCCTTCCATCACGATGCGGCGCAGCAACTCCGGCTGCATCTGCACGCCGCGCCCCTCCACGAAGAAAGTGGCCTTCACCTTGTGCCGCTGCAGCAGGTCGAGCAGCACGGGCGAGAGCAGCGGATACGGGCCGTCGTCAAAGGTGAACGCGACGACTTTGGGCATGTGGTGCGGCTGCAGCCCCAGCCGGGTGAGCGCCATGTTCTTCATCCGAGCCAGCACCGCAGGGATCGAGGGGTTCGAGGCGGCCTGGAAATCGGTGGTCGGCGTGACGATGGCCGGCACCAGCGACGCCCGGGCGGAGACGTACCAGCGCATCATCGCCAGGGTGCCGACCACGGCCAGCGCGAGAAACAGCACGTCGAAGCAGAAGCGGCCCAGGCTGTAGCGGGCGCGGCGTGGGGCGGCCGGTTCCGCGCGCGGCGGAGTCGGGGCGGCCACGGGCGGCGCCTCCGGAACCGGATCGGCTTCGGACTGAGCGGACGCGGACGGAGTTGCTGCAGCAGGCTCCACCGCGGACCCGGCCGCTGTTTGGGCCATGGGATCTCCAGGGTTCATATCGGAGAAAGACACCCTGAACTTTTCGCTCCCGGGCCGTTTCTTTCCTGTCAAGGCGGCGCTCCGGAGCGTTGGAACAATTGCAGGAAGTGGTTCCAGAATGTCTAAAGACCCCTCCGAAATTCCACCCCCTGGACACACCCCTGGGACACACCCCCTTGATTAGGAGAGGGACTCTGCGCAAATGAAATCGTGGATCTGGGGATCCGCGGCACTGATTCTCGCGCTGACCGCGAGCGTGGTGGCCGGCGTGGTCTACCGCCAGATCGACTGGCTGCACGCGACCATCGTGTTTTTCACGATCTACGGGGCCGCGCTTCTTGTCGTTCCCCTCTTTCCCCGCCGCAAGCCCGCGCTCAAGAACGACTGCTACCGCCCGTTCGTCTCGGTGCTCATCCCGGCGCGCAACGAAGAAGACGTCATCGAGGCCACCGTCCGCTCGGTGTGCGCCATGCAGTACCGCAAGAACGGCAAGCCGCACTTCGAGGTGCTGGTCATCGACGACGCGTCCAGCGACCAGACCCCCTACATCCTGGCGCGCCTCGAGCAAGAATTCCCCATGCTCCGCACCGTCCGCCGCTACGCGGATCGCAAGGTGAGCGGCAAGTCCGCCGTCCTCAACGAGGGCCTGCGCGGCGCCACCGGCGAGATCATCGCGGTGTTTGACGCCGACACCCGGGTGGAGCCGAATTTCCTGGTGAAGACCGTGGCCTGCCTGTACGATCCTCAGGTGGGCGGCGTTCAGGGGCGAGTGCGCATCTACAATTCCGACCACAACGCGCTCACCGCCGTGCAGGAGGATGAGTTCTCGGTTTTCGCCCACCTCGTGCAACTCGGCAAGGACGCGCTCAACGGCCTTACCGCGCTGGGCGGAAACGGCCAGCTCACCCGCCGCGCGGCACTGGAGGCGTGCGGCGGGTGGAACGAGATGTCCACCACGGAGGATCTTGACCTCACGCTCCAGATGCTGCTGCGCGGGTACAGCGTGCGCTATTGCGGCGAGGCGGTCCTCTGGCAGGAGGCCGTCCCCACCTGGCGCGCGCTCCTCCGCCAGCGCATCCGCTGGACTGAGGGCTTCATCAAGTGCTTCTTTGACTACGGCTTTCCGGTGCTGTTCGGCCGCATCCCCCTGTTCAAGAAGTGGGACGCGTTATTCAGCCTCCTCCGCGTGCTGCTTCCCCTGTGGATGCTGGTCGCGTACCTGTCCATCGGCACCTCGATGCTGGCCGGGATGAGCGCGCACAGCACGCTTCCCCAGTGGCTGTTCTGGGCGGCCTCGACCGCCTTCTTCGCGGTCACCTGGCTGGGAATCCGGGCGATGTCGGCGCCGCCCTTCTTCCACTCGGTGGTGCGGGTGATCCACTACTGGCTGTACAACTTCATCTGGCTGCTGGCCGTGCCCCTCGGCTTCGTGAACTGCCTGAAGCACTTCAACACCATCGTGTGGGACAAGACCGACCACCGCGGCGACCGCCACATGGTGCCCATGGCCAGCGTTCCGCATCTCTCCTACCGCCCGGCGCCGAACCCCGCGCTCGCGGCCGAGGAAGTTTGACATGGCAATCAGTTTTGGATAGAATGTTCAAGATCCGGAAAGAGGTCCTACCGTGGTTATCCTCACGGTGATTCGTCGACTCCTCATTTTCGTAATCGCCATCTGCCTTCTCTTCAACTCCGTTCTGCTGGTCCTGGCGAAGACCGCGCGAGACGGGAAGACGCCTCAGGCCGATACCTACAAGGTCAAGGCGTACTTCGCATCCCGAGAGCTTGCAAAATCCCGGGCCGGGGAATTGAAGCTGGAAGAAGGCCGCTACCGCATCTACGACGTCACCCGCGAGCGTCGCGAAAAGACGGGCGACTGGAACGTCGAGATGGTCTTTGCAAAGACGCCGGCCGATCAGGTCGAGGTGATGGCGACCACGCTGACCGGCCAGGGTTTTCCCAACAGCGTGGAAAGCAGCGAGGATGGGAGCCGAACGATCCGCCTCCGGCAGGCTTTTAGCAGCAAGAGGGCAGCAGACGCCAAGGTTACCGAGGTCCTGAGCCGGTCTAACGGCCTGTTCATGATGTCCTCGGAGCCCGGCACCCGCAAGGTGAGCTTCAAGGCGTGGTGCCTCGAGGTCGCCGTGTCGGATGACGAGACGATGAAGTCCCTCAAGCAGAAGCTGAAAGGCAAGGCTACTCTGGAGGTCCGTTAAGCAATTGCTGGCGATCGCGCTCGCCGTCGCACGCAAAGACCTTCGTGACATTTTCAAGAACCGGGCGATTCTTCTGAGTGTCCTGGCCCCCGTGATTCTGTCGGTGGTTTTCGTGCGGATTGCCGAACACGCTTCCAACCGCCCCGTGCGCGTGGCGCTGGTTTCCGCTCAAGCGACGACGTTGCAAGAGCGGCTCAGATCAGTGGAGGCGCTCAAGGTGACGCCGCATGCCTCGCATGACGAGGCGGGCCACGCGGTTGAGATTGGGGAGACGGACCTTGCGCTCGTCCTGCCGGCCTCGTTCGACGAGGCGGTTGCGGCGCGTGAGACTCCGCTCATTACGGTCATCGTCCGCAAGGACGGCGGACCGATGGTGGCGGCCGGACTCGCGGCCCTCGTGGAAGCCTTGCGCGGACACGCGGGCCAGGATCCGCCGGTGCAAGTCGACCTGGTGACCCTCGGGGTCGATGAGAAGGTGGTTCAGCGCGGCAGGCTGGTAAGCGCCTGGGTGCTGTTCGCGCTCCTCATCGGATTTACCGTGGTGGCGTCCTCCCTCATTGAGGAACGGGAGAGAGGAACGCTGGCGGCCATTCTTGCCATGCATGCGGACGCCCGTCCGGTGCTGGCCGGGAAGGCGATCATCGGGTTTGTGGTCAGCGCGGGCGCGTCCGCGGCGATAGTCGCGGGAAACGGCCTGGCAACTTCGGTGGGAATGGAGTCGGCGACCGTGCTGCTGGGCGGCGTGGCGTTCGTGGTGGCGCTGGGTCTGTGGATGGGGACGTTGTTTCCCAACATGGCCTCGGCAAACGCCGGGTTGTCGGCGGCCTTCATGGTGTTGTTCGTGCCCGTCTATCTCGCGGATCTTGGGAGTGGATGGGGCGGCGCGTGGATCGCGTGGCTGCCTTCCCACACCCTGATGGACGGGCTGCGGAGAGCGCTGCAAGGGGACCTGCCGCTTGCCGCGGCGTGGTCCTCAACCGGCCTGTTGACGGCGTGGGCGCTGGCCTTCGCGGTGCTGGCCGCGATGGGTCTGGCGCGCGTGGGGGAAGCGCGCGCGTAGTTCTTCCAAACAAGAAAGGGTATCGATGGAGAGCATCGCCGAACTCGAACAGCTGCCGCGCGGTGAGCTGATGGACGTCGCGGAAGACCTGGCCGTGCCCGGGGTCAACCGCATGAAGAACCAGGAGCTGATCTACAAGATCCTGGAGGCGCGGGCCGACACCCAGGGCCTGCTGTACGTCACCGGCGTCCTGGAGATCTTGCCTGAGGGATACGGCTTCTTGCGCGGCCGCACGTACCTGCCCGGAAACTCGGACGTGTACGTCTCGATGTCGCAGATCAAGCGCTTCAACCTGCGCATGGGCGACGTGGTGAGCGGCATGGTGCGCGCGCCGAAAAACGGCGAAAAATATTACGGGTTGCTCAAGGTGCAGTGCGTCAACTCGCAGGACCCCGATGTCCTGCGGCGCCGTCCCCACTTTGAGAACCTGACGCCGATCTTCCCGGACCACCAGTTCCGGCTGGAAACCACCAAGGAAGAATTGTCGACGCGCATCATCGATCTCTTCTCCCCCATCGGAAAAGGCCAGCGTGGGCTCATCGTGGCGCCGCCCAAGGCGGGCAAGACGATTCTTTTGAAAAAGATCGCGCACGGAATTACCACGAATCACCCGGACACGCATCTGATTGCGCTGCTGGTGGACGAGCGTCCTGAAGAAGTCACCGACATGGAGCGCTCCATCGAGGGTGAAGTGGTCGCATCCACGTTCGATGAGCCGCCCGAGCAGCACGCCCGGGTCTCCGAGCTGGTGCTGGAAAAGGCCAAGCGGCAGGTGGAAATGGGCACCGACGTGGTCATCCTGCTCGACTCCCTGACGAGAATGTCGCGCGCCTACAACAACATCACTCCGCCCACCGGGCGCACCCTGTCGGGCGGTCTCGACACTGCCGCGCTGCGCATGCCGAAGCGCTTTTTCGGCGCGGCGCGCAACATCGAGGGCGGCGGCAGCCTGACTATCGTGGCCACCTGTCTCATTGAGACGGGCAGCAAGATGGACGACGTGATTTTCGAGGAGTTCAAAGGCACCGGCAACATGGAGCTGGACCTCTCCCGCCGTCTTGCCGAGCGCCGCATCTTCCCGGCCTTTGACATCAAGAAGTCGGGCACGCGCCACGAGGAGCTGCTCATCGTCCCCGACGACCTCAAGAAGATCTGGGTGCTGCGCCGCGCGCTCGACATGCTGGGCGAGGTCGAGATGACCGAGATCCTCATCGAGCAGATCAGCAAGACGCCCAGCAACGACGGGTTCTTGAAGGCCATCACCCGAGAGGCGCTCTCCTTCGGCAAGAATTTTTAGGCTGTCGGCCTGTTAACATCGCATTCACCACCCGCAGGGCCGCTTATGGTTACATGCCCGCATGGGTGTTTTGTGTGCAGGTTCCATTGCTTATGCCTCCGTCGCGCTTCCCGCGCGCCTCGCGGCTCCGTCTCCAGCGGCGTCGGGTCCCATAAAGGCGCTCGACACGGTTGACGACATCAAGGCTCGCTCCACGCTGGTCGCGCTGGTCCAGCCAGCCGCATGGATCACCGAGCTGGCCAGCCATCCCGCGCAGACCGGCGCCGTGCTGGCCCAGGTGGGGAGCAACCTCGCCAGCGGGAACATCGGCGCCGCGGGCGCCGCGCTGGGCGGCTTGTTGGGCCAGGCCGTCAATCCCACCGGCATCGCGCGCGGCGTATACATGACCGGCCTCTACATGCAGGCCGGCGTGGACGCCCTGGTGGGCGCCGTCGAGCTGCACGCGGGCTTCCGCGACAACAACAACGCCCTCAAGCTGATGGCCGGCGCCGACTTCATCGGCTCGGCCTCCTCGGTCGCCTTCGCGCTCGGGAACGGCGGCACCGCGCTGGGCCTCAACCTGGCCAGCAGCGGCGCCCGTCTCGCGTTGATCGTTGCCCGTCCCCAGGACTACAGCCGCATCCAGAAGGCCAAGACGGTCTTCGACGGCATCGCCTCGGCAAGCTCGGCTCTGATGAAGGCCAACATCGCCCCGGTGGCTGGCCTGGTCGGCTACATCGGATTCGGCGTCACGCAGATCGTGTACATGAACAACGCCGGCTTCCGCGGCCGGGTGGACGCCGCGGTGGACTGGGTGATTGACAAGTTCAAGTAGGATGGCAGGGGTCGGCCCGCCGACGCCACGCCGGTTCTACCGACCTGTTTCCAGCGTTTCGCCGCCCTTCGGGCTCGGCCGGCTGATGGTCAGCCCCTTGCGCTGCCGCGGCAGGCACTCGCGCAGCGCCGCTTCGATGGCCTCCGCATCCAGTCTGGTCCCGATGCACACCAGTGTGGTGGGCGGCGGATCGCTGGGGGCGGCCGGCTCGAACTGACATCCCCCGCGCACCCAGTTCACGAACAGCGAGCCCTCGCGGGTGCGCAGCGTGCCCTTCAGCCGAAAGAGGCCGACCGGAGGATTTTCGGTGAGCCAGCGCTCCACCCGCCCCCGGTCGAAAGTGGTTTCCTCGTCCTTGATGGCAAACGAGGTGAAGGCGGTGTGGTGGTGCGCTTCCGCGTGGTGCTCGGCGCCGTGGCGCACGGTTTCCGCGTCGAACAGCACGCGGATGTCCACCCTGCAATATTCGCACGGCACCAGCAGCGCATTTTCGTTTGACTCGCGCACGGCTATCTCAACGTCTGGGATTTCCGGGACCGGTACCAGGTCCGCCTTGTTGAGGAGCACGACGTCCGCCGCCTGCACCTGGTTGTAGCAGGCGTAAGCGAGATCGTGGTCGAGCGCGCGGAAATTGTAGGCGTCCACCACGCACAGCACCGGCTCCAGCCGAATTCTTCCCACCAGGTAATTGGTCTGGGTGAGCGAGGCCAGCACCGAGCCCGGCTCGGCCAGCCCGCTCAGCTCGAACACGATGCGCTCGGGATGGTAATCGTGGATCATCTTGCTGACCGTGTCGAGCATGTCCGCGCCGATCTCGCAGCACACGCAGCCGGAGGCCAGCTCCACCACCTCGTGGCCGCTCCGCTTGAGCAGGCCGCCGTCGATGCCCACCTCGCCAAACTCGTTGACCAGCACGGCGACCTTTTCGCCGCCCATCCCGTGGGCCAGGATGTGGCGCAGCAAAGTGGTCTTCCCAGCGCCCAGAAAGCCAGTCACCACGTGGATCTTCACGGGATTGTCAGTCACGTGGCATGCCTTTCGTGGCGGCCTCGCGGAAGCCTCTTTGCCTGTTTTCGGTAGTGGCGCGCGACACAAAGGCCCGCCCGCCGTGCATCCAGAATCAGGCTACCATGCGCTACCTTCTGAACGTCTGGTTGTTGATCGTCTCGTTGTTGATCGCGCCGCTTGCCGCGGCGCCCTCCATGCCGGTATACCGCGATGCGTACGCCGGATTTTCCATCGGCCAGCCGCGCGGCTGGGCGCTGAATTATTCCGAGGGCAGCATCGTCGTGACCCGGGATCCCGAGCAGATGATCGGCGTGCTGGTGTATCCCGCGCGCTTGATGTCGGACATGTCGGCCGACCAGTTCGCGGGGATGTTCGGCGGCGCCATCGGAGACGTCATCCGTGACGCCGGCGGCACGTTTGAAATGGCGCCGCCGCAAGCGGGCCGCGCGGCCGCCCGGGGCACGGTGGACGGCGTGGCGATGCGCGCGCTGCTCACGGTCAAGGCCGAGCCGGGCTTCGTCACCGTCAAGCTGATTTTCGCGCCCACCGCGAGATGGGCCGCCGAGGAGCCCACGCTGCAGCAGGTGGCGGCCAGTTTTCGGCGCGACACCGTGGTCGATCCGGGAGATGCTGACGGGGGAGGGAAAATCCCCGGGAAAGCGCCGCAACGCTCCCGG
>VGFD01000024.1 GCA_016868975.1 Armatimonadota bacterium
TTGACGCGCACCCCGGCCATCGTCAAGCGACATCCCCATCAACGCAACGTCGCGACCACCGGGATGTTCGGCGCAAGGTGGCCGGTCTCCTGCCCATCAGGCCGTACAGCCGTTGCTTGAAAAGATTCCAGTTGCCATTGGGCACTTTGATGTAGACGATGCCGTCATCGGTGAGAAGACGCTTCACCTCTCCGAGAATCGCGAGCGGATCGCAGATGTGCTCAAACACGTCGCTCAAGGCGATGATGTCAAACTTTCCAACCTGCCCTTCGTCGAGCTCGTGGAGGAAGCAATTGTGCACGCTCAGGCCGAGCCGCTCCCGGGCCAGTGCGAAAAGGGAAGGAGACGGCTCCACCCCGCACGCCGTCCAGTTGCGCTTGACCGCGTGGCGAAGGAGCATGCCCAGGTTGCACCCCACGTCCAGGAAACGACCCGTTGGCTTGAAGGACTCGATGAGGTCAAGCTCCTCGAGGTAGTTCGGATCGCGGTGGCTGGCCGCCTTGCCGGCGTAAATGAGGCGGGCTTCCTCGAAATACCGCTCGGCGTCCCCCCAGTACACCTGCTCGGGCGACTTCAGACGCGGGCTTGCATAAATAAGGCGGCAGGGACGGCACTGCGAAATGCCGATGGCGCCGTGTTCGACGTAGATCAGATCCTTGTCGTTGGAGCCGCACAACGGGCACGCGACTTCGATGACCTCGTCGGCGCCATACTCGTCTTTCTGCAGTCCGCCGCCCACGTAGTCGCGCGTTTCCTGGTCCAGCATAGCACGCCTCCTCGACGAATCGACCTGCGTTTATCGGGTCTCACCGTAACTCCTGCACGCGCGTTTCACCCATTCCGTCCCCAGGCCACCAGCGTCTCCCCCAGGTTTGACGCCCTCAACAAGACGTTCAGGATTGCTTTGAGAACCCGCAGGGCGGCCGATGCCTCGATGCGATCCCGGGCGTCGGCTGCCGCGGCGGCCCGCTGCGAGCCAGCCATCGGCGCCCGCCGCCCAAACCCGTGGGCGAGCTCGGCAAGATTGACGTTGCGCGATCCAATCTCGATCGTCGCAAGGCGGCAGTCGCGCAACGATCTTCGCAAACCTTCCGCCGTGGCCAGGGTCACGTGCTCTTCATGGAGCACCGACCAGCGGGCGCCCAGCAACCGCCGCGCGAGTGCGCTGAAATTGGGGGTCGTCAGATAAACCACGCCTCCGGGCTGCAAGCGTGACGCCAGCGCCCGCAGCGTGGGCCGCGGGTTTGGAAGGTGCTCGAACACTTCCAGCATCACGGCCGCGTCGAAGCGGCGGTCCTCAAAGAGATCGTCCCCCAACAGGTCGCCGCAGACCACTTCCAGCCCCCGCGCCCGGCAGTGGTCGGCCTGGGCCGCGGACAGCTCCACTCCCGCCACCCGCCATCCCCGCTCACGGGCCACCGCCAGGAGCTGTCCGTTGCCGCAGCCCACTTCCAACAATGACGGGGTGCGCGTGCCACGGATCCCGGCCGTCAAACGCTCAGCGCGCTGGAGAATTGCGTGGTAGCGTTCCGCCAGGAGAGGGCTGTCCTCGGCCACCAGGTCGGGAAAATAGTCCGCGTAGTGGCGCGCGTAGTCGAGCGTGCCAGGACCCGAAGCGCTGCCGCACGCGGCGCAGACACGATACGGTCCGCCGCGGGCCGCTTCGAAGAGGCCGGGTCGACGCGCGAGGCCGCAGAGCGGGCACGCGAAAGCATGCCCACCCGTGCGGTTTCCGACCGCCCCCCCCGCGCCTTCGTTGCCCGCCGCATTCGTCAACCTTCCGCTCATGCCCCCAGCTCCCGGTAGATCGCCGCATACGCCTCGACGCCGCGCTCCAGGTCGTAGAAGCGCTCGCCCAGGGCGCGCGCTTCCTCGCTCCGTCGCGGGCGCGAGACCGCCTCCACCAGCAGGGCGGCCAGCCGCTCCGGCGGATCGTCGGCAGCCACGGCGAAGGCCACCTTGCTGCCCGCGAACTGACGCTCCAGGTCGCCAACGCCGCGCGTGGCACCGACCGCGAGGCCGACGCCCAGGTATTCACCCACCTTGACCGGGCACGCGGTCGACTTCGCAAAGGTCGGTCGGACCAGCGCCAGACCGGCATCGCAGGCGCCCAGCCAGGCCGGCATCTCCTGCGGCGCCACGGCGCGGATGACCGCGGGCACGCCGATCCGCTCGGACAGCGAGGCGGCCAGCTCCGCCTCCCGCGTGAGCACCAGGAACGTTCCCCAGGTGGCGCGGACGAAGGCGCGCGCCACCTCGAAGGTCTGCTCTGCGAGGTACCAGCCCCCGAGGGTGCCGCTGTGCACCAGCACCGGCCGCTCGGCGAGTCCCAGCGCGGCGCGGCGCTCGGCGGGGGAAGGCGCCGGCGTGAAGCGCGCGAGGTCGGCGCAGGTGGGGATGACGCGGCTCTCGGGAAGCGTCAGGTCGGGCGCGATGCGGCGCAGCGCGTCCTGCCCCTGATGCGTCTGGTGCACGATGAGACGGGCAGTCCTCAAGACCGCGCGCTCGCCCTGGCGCGCCGCCCGCACCAGCAGGCTGCCGTCGCGCCAGCGCCCGCTCTCGATGCGCTCGTCGATCCACATGCCGCGCGTGTCGAGGATCAGTCGAGCGCCGCCCAGCCAGGCGGGAAGCCCCATCATGGCCGGCATGAGGCTGCGGGCGTGGACGATCAAGCCGGGACGAACCAGGGCCCGGGCCACGGCGATCAGCGCGCCCCGGCCCGCGTCGTACATCGTCGCTGGCACGGCCGGTCGCGCGTGATACGCCAGCCGCGTCCAGCGGACGCCGCTCTCCGCAAGGTGGGCCGCGAGGCGCGTCACGGCATCGGTACGGGCGGCGTCCCGCGGCTTCTCGAAGGAAAGCACCTCCATGTCGAAGCCGCGCCGCGCGAGCCGCGTCACGTAGGGCACCACCTGGGATGCGCCCATCGGCTCGAGAAGCCCGTCGTAGGTGACGTAGAGGACGCTCATGGCGCCGCCGCCATGGGGGGTCCAGGGGGCGCCGAAGGTGACTCCCCCTGGATCGATCCCGGGAGACTCATGCTGAGCGCCGCTACTTCTTCCGGCGAGGGAAGCGGCTCCCGATGGGCGGGGACCTCGCAAGTTGCGCCGGCGCAGCGGTGGGGGGCCAGAGCGAAGCGCGCCGCGCGATGCCGCGGACCGCGCGGCGCCGCCTGCTCCGGCCATGTGTCGCTCCACAGGGAGATGGTGGCGGTGCCGACCGCTTCCGCGATCTTCAGCGGACCGGAGTCGTTGCCGACGAAGAGCGCGGCCGAACCCAGGGTGGCCGCGAGATCCCGCGACGCCACCTGGCCCGTCCAGTCGAGCACCGGCGCGCCCCCGTCCACGATGGCGGCGGCCGCGTCCGCGTCGTCCGCGGTGCCGATCAACACCGGCGAGAGGCCGTGACGCTCGTGCAGCGCGCGCAGGAGCCGCCCGTAGAAGACGGGATCACCACGCTTCTCCTTCCAGCCCGGGCTGCACCCGGCATGAACGAAGACGGTGCGTGACGGCTCCAATCCCACCTCCCGCAGGCGACGGAGGGCACGATCGCGCCCGTCCTGCGACACGTGCAGGCGCGGGGAAGGCGGGTCGACGTCATCCATTCCGGCGGCGCGGGCATAGAAGCGGCTGCGGTGCGTGATGGACGCGGGGTCGCCGTTTTCCGTCGCGATCGGAAACTCGCCCCGCAGCGCCTCCAGGTCGATGCAGCGCGGACGGTGCGGGCAGAAGCGCCCCAGGCTGCGGAGGAAGCGCCAGCGGGGCGGATACATCTCGAGATTCACCAGGTGCGCGTTCTCCCGGTGGACGCGGGCCAGCAGCCGCGCGACTTGCGCCCGCCAGAGCAGCGGATGGCTCGACGAGACGACCGCCACCTCCGCCAGCCGGGAATCGCCTTCCATCAAGGGCCGGCCGGCCGGCGACGTGACCAGCACCACTCCGTCGCGGTGTTGCGCGTGCAGGAAATCCAGAACCAGGGTGCTCTCGACGAGATCGCCCAGTCGGGTGACGCTGAAGACGTAGGCGCGGCTCACGGTGCGGCCAACTCTCGCTTTCGCATGACCACCTGGATTTGCGCGAGGGCGCCGTGAAGCGTCTGGTCAAGCGGCATGCCTGCTTTGAAGAAAATCCAGTCCACGATCCGCGTCACAGGAGGGGGCACGGCGCCGAAACGCGACATGAAGCGGTGCAACAGTATGCGCAGGTACCAGAGACGACGCGCGTAACGGCGGGAAGAGGGGCGCAATCCATGGCCCATCCAGCGGTAGTCGTAACCGTGATCCTGGACTTCCGCGGCCAGGATCTCTCCGTCTGACAGGTCTCGCGCCATCGCCTCCAGGTCGTGCGAGACGGGGGACCACGGGCGTGCTGGCGGGCCCAGGCGAAACGTCGCCTTGTGGTCTGAGTTGAAGAAGCTCGGCCAGGCGCCCTGCTCGTAGAGATCCTCGTGGGGAACCACCACGACGAGCACGCCGCCCGGCTTGACGAGCGCCCACCAATCGCGCAGCGCGGCGCGCGGATCGCGCATGTGCTCCAGGCAGTGGGAGCTGTGCACGCAATCGTAGCTTTCGGGCGTGAGGTAGTCGAGGACGCGCTCGGCATCTCCGTGGGCGCGATCGAAGCACTCGGCGTGCGGCACGACCGGGTCGCTGCCAGCGCCGACGTCCAGCGTGCGGCCGCTGCAGTACCGCTCGAGAAAAGCGACGCCGCGCACGGCGTTGGTTTTGGTGGCCTCGCTCACGACGGGTCGGGATTCTCCGGCATCAGGCGGTCTCCTTTGCCCCGAAGGGGCTCATGGCGCCGGGTGGACTCAGTGACCGACGTCGTCGAGCAGGGCGGCGAGCCGGCGGGTGAGGGAGGCGCTTGAGAACGTCTCGACCGAAGGCGCGGATGCGTTGCAAGGCGCCGGCGCGTGCGCAGTCGCGCCCGCTCCAGGACCCGCGCGCAGGAGATCGATGATGGCCTGGCGAGCGCCGGCCACGTCGTCCGGCGGGACAACACGGAGCTGCGGGCAGCTTGCCAGCAGGGTGACCACGTCCGCGTCCGGGTGTGCGACGGCCAACACCGGCCTGCCGGACGCCATGTACTCGAAGACCTTGGCCGCCACGTTGCCCACCAGGTGGGGGCCATCGCACGGGACCGGACCCGAGAACACAAGCACGCGCGCCGCCCGCATGCTGCGCATGGCTTCGTCATGCGCGATCAAGCCGGTGGCCTCGATCAGCGGCTCGATGCCCAGGCGGCTGGCTTCCTCCGCAATGCTGGGAGGATAACGGCCAATCAAGCGGAGCCGCGGCGTCGGTCCCTTCGGCGAAGCAGCCATTTCCGCCATGGCGCGCAGCACCGCGCGCAGGTCCTGCGCCTCCGGATAGTAGGTGCCGAGATAGGCGAGGTCGACGTCCGGGACCGGCGCGCCACCGGAGAAATCGGAGGGGTCGTACCCGTTGGTGATAACCTCCGCGCGCCTGGCCCCGCGCTTGCGAAACTCCTCCGCGTAGGTGTCCGACACTGTCACGACAGCGGACGCTTCCCGCACCAGCGCGCGCTCGAGCGCAACGTTGAGCCGCTGCCGCAGACCGCGGTGCCCCACCCAGTTCGACCACAGGTCGCGATATTCGGCAACCCAGGGGATGCCCGTGATGCGGTGCACGATCCAGGCCACGAGGTGCGCGGACATCGGGTACGCCGACGAGTAGACGGCCTGCACCGGCCGTGCGCGAATCGCACGCATGGCCTCCAGCACCGCGAAGGGCACCCAGCCGATCTCCGCGTCCGGAATGTGGATCCAGCTACGGACCAGGGAGCGCACCCAGTTCACGAAACGAGGCGACCTGGCGGACTCCGCGAGGACTTCGCTGGCCGGACGCAAGCCGGACAGGCGAGACAAAGGCAAGCGGTACGCGCGACTCACCCGGGCGTCGCCCCATGTAAGACTGGCGTCGACCCCCAGCACGCACACGTTCGAGGAAACGACGAGCGGCTCCCACCCCTCGGCCGGAAGGTGGCGCACGAATCGCGCGGCGCGTACGCTGGCGATGCCGCCGGCCGGCGGGAAGTGATAGCACACCATCAGCACGCGTCGCATGCAGCTAAGCTCCCCGCCGGGCTGCAAGGTCCCGCGCTTCTTCGTACAATGACCCGAGTCCGGACTGGAACACGGACAGCGTAAAGCGTCGCTCGAAATGCGCCCGGGCGGCCTCCCCCATGGACTTTCGCAGGCCCGCATCCTCGCCCAGGCGCCGCATGGCTGCGGCCACCGCGACCGAGTCGTTCGGCGGAACCAGGAGACCGCTGCGGCCGTCGTCGACTACTTCCGGCACGGCGCCGATGCGCGTGCTGATCACGGGCAGGCCATGCCCTTGCGCCTCGGCGTTCGTGAAGCCGAATCCCTCGGCGCGCGGCGGATTCACGAAGACGTCGGCCGCGGCATAGATCGAAGCCACCTCGTCGGAGGGCGCGAGCGGACAAATCTCGACGCCCTCGAGCGGTCCCGGGGAGGGACGTCGGTGACGAAGCGAAGGCGCGCGCGGCAGGACCGCCCGTACTCGCGCGAAGGCCTGCAGGACGAGGTCGCCCCCTTTGCGCGCGGCTTGCCGGCCCATGAACAGGAAGGTTACCTCGGAGCGCTCGGGGCGTGGCGCGGGGGCCGGGATGTCAAAGCCAGGATACAGCACGCGGATGCCCGTCTCCGGCACACCCATCTGCAGGTAGCTGCGACGCGCCCACTCTGAAAAGGTGTAGGCGACATCGATGGCCTGATTGTGAAGCATGCCGTCGAGGATCCCGAGGGCTCCGTAGGTGGCGCGTGCCCGGCCGTACCAGCGGCGCATGGTGCGGTCGTCCCAGCCTTCGTATTCGGTGCCGTACACGTAGTGGCTTGACCCCGCGCTGAAGACCACCGGCCGCCCCCGTCTTCCGAGAAGGAGCGTGGGATGCGTGTGCACGTGCACGAGATCCACGCTGGGATCGACGCGCAGCACGCGAAATCCCATGTTGAAGGGCATGAAAGGATGCGCCAGACGGTTGAGCGCGACCTCTGCGGATCTGTTGCAGCGGGCGAAGCGACACGACGCATGGAAGTCAAAGGTGGCCTCGACCTCCACGCCGGCGGGGGGCCGATCGCGCAATAACGACGAGTACACCTCCTCGCCTCCGTGTCCACGAACGCCGACCAGCAAGACCTTCACCGCGCCGCTCCCGCGCGCCGCAACTTGCCGAAGAGGGCGAGGGGCGCCTCCAGGCGCATGAGGCTGTATGGCGCCCGCTTCACGAGGCGGTTCATGGCGTGCGTCCGCAGGCGTGGCGCAGCACGCGCGCCTCCGTCGAGGTCCACTCCCGAAGCAGCAGCATCGCCCCTCCGTAGCTGACGGCCAGCACGAAGAAGCCGGCCAGCGCTCCCACGCCCAGTACATGCACTAGAAAGGCGGCTGCGGCGATGCCAAGCGCCGGTCGCAGCATTGAGCTGATGGCCTGCCATCCCAGTCCGCGCGCCGCGGGAAGTGCCAGGGCCAGGATCGGCACTGCGCAGTACGAGACAGCCGTGGCCAGCGCCGCGCCCTCCGCCTGCCAGCGCGGGATCCAGATGACGTTCAAGCTCACGTTCACCGCCGCCACCGATGCTGCCAGCATTGCCGCGCTCATTTGCTGGGAAGTTGAAAGCAAGCGATTGAACAGCACCGATCCGACAAAACCGGCCGGCAGCGAGATGGCCAGCAGGCGCAGCAAACCCGCGGCCGGCGCGAATTCGGCGTCAAACAGGATACGGATCACGGTCTCGGCATACAGAAACAGCCACGCCGCCAGGGGAAATCCTGCCCAGGCCATGGCCCGGAAAGCGAGCTGCGTCGCGCGCTCGAGGTGCTCCTGGGACTCTACCGCAAAGCGGGCCAGCAGCGGAAAGGCGGACGCGACGAAGGTTACCGGGATGACGTTGGCCAGCTCGACAACGCGCACGCTCGCTCCGTACAGTCCGACCTGCTCGGGGCCGCTCAGGCGAAGCAGCATCAACTGGTCAACGCGATAGTACAGGTTGATGAAGCCGATGGCCACCGCGGCCGGCCACGTTTCCCGCAGAAGCCGCGCCCAGTGCAGCGGCTCGAACGTCGGTCGCAGCCCCAGGCCCATGCGACGGGCGAGAAACCAGGCCAGCGCCAGGGTGGCCACCGCCGAAAGCGGCTCGAGTACCACGAAGGCGGAGAGCGGCGCGTGTAAGACGATGAGAGCGAGCTTCGCGCCAGAAAAAGCGAGCGTAAAGGCCGCCATGGCGAGCTTGGGGAGACCCTGGCGAAGCTCGACGTCGTAAATGAGCAGGTAGTAGGGATAGAACGAGAACAGGAAGGTCGTGCTGATGATGACGACCCACCAGAAATACGCCGCGCTGGGCGCCAGAAAGGCCGCGGCCACCCACGAGGCGAGCATGCTGAAGCCGATCAGCACGAGCCTCAGGCCCAGCGCGCGGCTCGCCGTGCGCGCCGCGTCCTGGGGAGCGCGGGCCACGTCGCGGAAGACGATGGTGTCGATGCCGAGCGACGACAGGATCTGGAAGACGTACAGGAAGGCATACAGCGAGGCAAACAGGCCGTATTGCGCGCGGCCGAGGTAGCGGATGAGCAGCAGGCCCATGATCCCCGCGACGAGGGTGTTGAACACCTGCGACGCCAGCAGCACCGCCGAGTTGGTCCCGAGACGGCGCGCGGTTTCCAGGGCGACCGACTCGCGCACCTCCGCGGCCCCGTCGGGCCTGGGTGTGGGCAAGGTCTTGGCGATCACGACCGCTTCGTCGTCCCCGCTTCTGCAGCGAGGCGGATGCCGGGGCAGTGGCGTCGGATCCAGCGCACCAGATCGCCGCCTCGCGAGTCGGCTGCGACGCGCTCCGGGGATGACGGGTGGCCGCTCCCGGAAGCAGCGCCGGCGACAGCCGAGGACGGACTCGCGAGACGGGCCAGAAACCTGCGCAACGTGCCGCGGCACCTAGAGACGAAGGCGAGCGCGGCCTGCAAAAGGTGCGGAATCGACGGTGTGACCTCCACCGTGTCAAAGCCCGCGGCCGCGATAGACTTGCGGAGCGACTCCGACGTGAAGTGGTGGAGGTGGACGGGCAGGTCGTGAACGTCGCGGCGTGCCTTGCCGGGAAAACGCGCGGCCATCGCGCGCCGATTCGGCACTTCCAGAATGAGCGTTCCACCCGGCGCGAGCAGTCGTCTTGCCAGGTCCAGCGCCGCGAGCGGGTCGGGAAGATGCTCCAGGACGTGGTGCATGGTGATCACGTCGAAATATGCGTCCGCCTCAAACTGGCCGCCGCCAAACGGTCCGCTGCGAACATCCACCCCAAAGGTGCGGGCGGCGTGCGCGGCCATTTCCGCGGACCACTCGGAGCCCACGACGGCATACCCCTGCTCGGCGGCGGCCGCCAGGAAAGTACCTGGACCGCTGCCGACGTCGAGGAGACGGGTTCCACCGAAGCGGGCGCGCAACCCCGCCGCCCGCGCGCGATCATCCGGTCGAACGACGCTGGCGGGCATCCCGCGATCGGCGTAGTAATCGCCAATTCCGTACGCCCTGCGCAGATCGTCGTCAGACGGTCGGGGCAGCGTCCACCCGTGGCCGCAAGCGCGGCACGCCATCACGCGCCAGGGGCCCTGGCCGAAGACGGGGCGCGGAAGCGGGGGAGCGGCGCACACGGGACATGCCGCGGGAGAGGCCGTCGCAGCCTCGGCCGCAGGGTGATCGACTGGGGGCATGGCTGTCAACTGATTTCTCCCGTGCCGGTAAAGCCGTGAGCTTCCCTTTCCGCTGCCGGCTTCCTTCTCAGCGCGCGCCTGGGCGCTTTCTCCTACCAGGTGCAACCTGTTTCCCCCGGCGTCCGCCCAGCCAAACTCGCGCTTTGTCGCCCAATCGACCACTACCGGTTGAAATTGAACGAGCTGGTAGCCGTTCAAGATCCGGCTGCTGATGAGGATGGCGTCGTCAAGAGAATTGGCGCGAAAGAAAATCCAGGCAAAAGTGACGCAGGCAAAGGTGGTCAGCACGGACAGCACCGTCACGCCGGGAAGCCCGGCCAGTCGTTGTGAGACAAATTTGCGGACCTGTAGATAGGCCACGACAAAGGCCGCATGCAGCGCACCCCACACCACGAACGTCCAGTTTGCCCCATGCCACAACCCGCTCAACAGAAAGACTACAAAGAGATTATAGTAGCGGCGCGCCCCGGCCGCGTCTCTACCGCCGAGCGGAAGGTAGACGTAATCCCGGAACCACGTCGACAGCGAAACGTGCCAGCGCCTCCAGAAGTCCTGGATGTTCGCGGCGAAATACGGGCGGTTGAAGTTGGTCATCAGGTCGAACCCCATCGTGCGGGCCGCCCCGATCGCAATGTCCGAGTATCCAGAAAAGTCACAATAAATCTGGACGCTGAAAAAAACAGTGGCTACCAGCAGGTTCAGGAAGTGAAAATCAGCCGGGTGGGCGAAGACGGCGTTCACATAGATGGCCAGCCGATCCGCGATTACCACCTTCTTGAAGAACCCCCATAGCATCAAGCGGAGGCCGTAGAGCAAGTCGTCGCTGCGGAAGGATTTCTCCTCGCGGAACTGGTGCAGCAGGTTCTGCGGCCGCTCGATAGGTCCGGCCACAAGTTGGGGATAGAACAATACGTAGAGTGAGAAGAGGCCCAGATGTCTCTCGGCTTCCTGACGACCGGCATACACTTCTATGGTGTAGCTCATTGCCTGAAACGTGTGGAAGGATAGGCCGATCGGTAGGAGGATCTGCAAAAGCGGAAGGCTGATTCCGGAGACGGCATTGATGTTGCCGATAAAAAAGTTGTAATACTTAAAGACCGCCAGCACACCTACGTTGGCGCAGACACTGAGCAGCAGGAACAGTTTCCTACGGTTTCCGCGGGCCCCATCGATCGCGATTCCGGCGAAGTAGTCGACGAGAATCGTAAAAACCAGGATCAGCAAATAAATCGGTACAAACGCGCAGTAAAAAACGCAGCTTGCCAGCAGCAAATGCATCCATCTGAAGCGATGCGGCAGCGCGTAGTAGACCAGGGTTACCAGCGGAAAGAACAGGAGAAACTGCACCGAGTTAAAAAGCATTCGCCGAGGATTCACCCTGCGTTGAAGCGGCTCCTGCGATGGCATGGGCTGGAAACGCCGCCAGCATTCGATCTGGATGAGATCACCCGGTGGTATCCGGGAAGGATTTGTCCGCCGCTCGCGAATCCTTCGAATTGGGTGGCCAGGGAGGATGTCTCGAGATGGAAGTCGCGACGGGCGATCGCACGGCATTAACACGTTTCTCCGAATGGATGGTGATTCTCGCCAGCCTGTTCGTGATCGCGACGCCACTCTTGCCAGCCACCGCGCGGACCGAGGACGCCGGACCCATCATGGTGGGTGGCGCCGCCGTACTCCTGATTGGCGCGCTGATCGCGGCCTTGCGATCAAAAAGCGTGTCGACGCCGAACGCCTTGCTGGTGTTCGTCGCCTTTGTGGGCTGGGCGGCGTTGTCAGCCTTTTTCTCGGCCGTTCCCTTTCGCAGCGAGCAGCGGCTCGCGACCTGGCTGGCCGCGCTTGGACCGTGCCTCGTCTTCGGCGTGCTCGCCACCTCGCGTCGCCAGTTTCGGGGAGTAATGTCCGCCATGGTGGCGGGCGCCACCATGCTCGCCCTGTACGGATGGGCGCTCGCCTGGCGGGAAGCCGCCGAGAAGGAGTGGCAGGGTGGTTTCCCCGCCATCCACGCGTCCTTCTCCAACCACGACTGCTTTGCCGCGCTCGTCCTCCTGGCGCTTGGCCTGTGCAGCGGCCTCCTGGCGGACTACTCCTGGCGCAGGGGCGTGGTGTTCGGCGCGGCTTCCATCATTCTTACCGCGACGCTGTTGATGACCCAGTGCCGTTCGGCCTGGCTTGGCGCGGTCGTGGCAGGCATTGTCTTTGCGGTGTTGACGGTACGTGAGTCCGATGGCACCAATCGCGCGCTGCGGGCCATAACGCCACCCTTGCTCGCGCTTCTCATTCTTGCCATCGGCGGCGCCGCGCTGGGCGTGAGCAGCCCGTTGGCCCGCCTTGGCGCGCTCACGGTGGGAAGCGGCGAAGAGTTCGAGGTGCGCAGGCTGGTGTACACGGGAAGCTGGACCCTCGTCAGGCAAGCGCCCGCGCTGGGCCAGGGACTCGACAACTTCGCCCTGGCCTTCCAATCGGTCCGCCCCGAAAGCTGGTTTACAGGCTACATGAACCAGGCACACACCGATCCCATTCAGGTGCTGGTGGAGACGGGTGTTGTGGGATTTCTCCTGCTAAGCGCTGCCCTGTTGTGGGTCATGCGCGATCTGGCGCGCGTGCGCGGATCGTCGGCAAGCATCGCCCGCGGCCTTCTTTTCGCACTGATCGGCGTGGCCGTCTACGGGTTCGCAAATTTCGCGATACCGGTGCCCGCGGATCTGATCTGGATGGCCGCCTGCCTGGGTCTTTCATTTGGATGGACGACGCATGCGCGGGGCCGGCAACCGGCGAGCACCGCGCCCCGCGCCTGGACCACAATCGTCCTGGCGCCGATCCTCGCCATAGCCGCGGTATGGGGGGCGGCGCTTGGCGTGGGGACGTTTCTCACGGCTTCCCTGTCCCGCCAGGCGGAGGCGGCGAAGCCGCGCTACCAATGGGACGAGGCAGTGCGCGCCATGAACGCGGCCGTTGCCTGGCAACCTCGCAATGAGAACCTGCACCTCGAACGGGGGCAGTTGCTGGTGCGTGTGGGTCAGTTCCGCTCTGACGCGGCCATGGTGCAGGCCGGCTTGCAGGACCTGGATGAAGCCCTTCGCCTGAATCCGCGAGGTCACGGCGTTCGCCTTACGGTTGCCGGCGTCCACGGGATCCTGGGTGGGCGCGAGAAAGCCATCGCCGTCCTGGAAGGCGGGGTCCGCGACTATCCCCACAACGCCATCTATTGGATCGAGCTGGGCCGCCTCTATGCGGGTGCCGGCGACTCGGAGCAGGCCGCCCGCTGCTTTCGCGAGTCTCTCCGCATGCAGACGGACGCGACACAATCGTTGGCGCTGGCGCTCCTGGGCATGGAAGCACAGCACGGCACGGGCGTGGCCCGCTTGAGCGCGTGGCTTCGTAAGCGAGGGCCCGACCACGCCAGGCTGGTTGACTGCGCCCTCAACGCGGTGAATGCCTCGAGCCGTTTGTCGCCAGACGTCGCGCAGCGCTTCTGCGCGGCGATCCTCGCCGACGATCCGCACAACGAGCCGGCCTTGTTGGCCTCGGGGAAGCTGCTGGTGGCCTCCGGCAAGCACAAGGAGGCGGCGGACCACTTCACCCGGCAGTATGACAACGCGGTGGCGCCGGCGGTTCGCCTGCTGGCGCTGCGCCACCTGGTGGAGTGCCTGATCACCGCCCGCAAGCGTGATCGGGCCGCACAGATCCTTGAGCGGCACCTCGCCGCGAACCGCTGGGACAACGAGGCGCGCGTGATGCTCGTCGACATTCGGATCGCTGAGAAGAACGAAACAGCCGCCTTGAGGCTGCTCGTGGAAGCCGTGCAAACTGAGCCCGGCAACGCCTTGCTGGTCGCGCGCCTCGGCGACCTGTATGCGGCCCAGGGAATGACCGAGCTCGCCAACCAGGCCTACACCGACGCCATGCGTCTCGACCCGAAGAACGAGTCGTACCTGCAGAGAATGAAGGCGCTCAACGAGCAGCTCTAGAGCGGTTGGCCGCCCTGGTTGGGCTCTAGAGCGCTCTAGAGCGGTTGGCCGCTGGTTGGGCTCAGCCCGGCCAGGGTTAAGACTTCAACTCCACGTGGTCTTCGTGCCCGTTGCGTCCCGTGCTCTTGTCCCGCAGAATCTCCCACTGCTGCGAAAGGCTCTTTGGGATTTCCGGAATGACGCCAACGACCGGGAGGCCCATGGCATCCTGTATGCGGGGGGCGACGCGCATGTTGCTGCGGAAGTAGTCCACCAGGAACGCGACGACAATGCCCAATCCCAGGCAAAATGGTACTGCCATCGGAATCGTTCGTCTCATGTTTCCAAGACCGCCCCCAAGCGCGCTGCCGGGCCCGGCGGCTTCAATGACCGCCACCGACCCCTCGCGGCGGGCCGACTGCTCCGCGATGCGGGCGGCGTAAAGCTGCGTGGTGAGCTCCTGGTAATTCTGGCTCCACATGTCAATCTCTCGTCGAAGGCGCGAGAGATCGAGATTGCTCTTCGCCAGCGACCACTTGCCGCCCAGTTGCTGCTGCTGTCGCTTTGCGCGCTTCAGGCCGTCCTGAAGATCGCGCAGGTTGTTCTCCCGCTGGGAGATGAGGCCGCTCACAGCGGTCGAGGTCATCTCCTGAAGAGTCGCCTGCGTCTTGGCGACCACGGCGCGTTGTTGCAGGATTTGCGGATCGGTGGATTTGTACGTCTCTTCAAGTCTGGCAAGCTTGAGCCGCTCCAGGGCCAGGGCCTTTTGCAGCTCGCCCATGCGCTCTCCCAGGAGGTCGGGCGGTGGCGCCTGCGAGCTATCCGCATACGCCTTCAGATCGTTGATCCCGTTTTTGGTCTCGGAGATTTTCTGCAGGTAGGACTCCTGTTCGCGACGCAGCCGGGAGAGGGTCAGATCGTAGTCCGCTGCTCGCGCCGTGAGATCCAGCGCGCGATTCTCCTGCTGCCACTTTACGATGCGGCTCTCGCACCTTTCGAGGTTCCCTTTCGCCTCAGCGACCAACCCTTCCAAGAAGCGTCGATTGCTGGCGTACTCCTTCGCCGAGAACTCGGAGACAAAACGGGTAAACTCCGTGGAAACGGCCTGGCAGATGGTCATGCTCAATCGCGGATCCCCGGTCACCACGGAGACGTCGAAAATTGCGGCGCCTGGACCTTCTTGCTTCTTGACGCTGATACGGCCGCGCAGGCTCAACCATGATTCGCTGAGATTGGCCTGCTTGATGACGCGCTCGAGGAATTCCTGATTGGTGACCAGGAGCAAGATGATGGAAACGCGCCCCGGCTCGTTGATCGCCACCATTGCGTCCCGGTTCGTCACGGCTGTAGGAGGATTGATGATCAGGCGCGCCGACGAGACGTACACCGGCACGCTCGATTGGGCGCTCACGATCACCATGGCCAGACTCACGGCGGCCGCAAAAAGAACGACGAACTTTTGCCTGCGAATGACCTGCCAGCCTTGCCAGATGTCCATTCCATACACCTCCGAACGGGAGCCTGGGAATTCGTCATCTCCGCGGCATGACCTTCCCGTGAATTTCAATGAAGGTTCGAGGCGCGTCGTCGCGAAGAGGGGGCCACCGTTCGAATGCAAAGAATGCAAAACACCCTGGAGGCGAATCGTGCGCTGCAAGGTTTTTCAAGGTATCGCCCTTCTCACCATTGCGCTCCTGCTGATGGGAGCGTCGCCCGCACTCGCGCAAAAACCCGTCGCGGCCAGCCAGAAGACCGGCTCGGTCAAGGCCGCGGCGCCGGCGTTTGGTGCGACTTCGCCCATGACCTCCCGGCATAAGCTGGGGCCCGGGGATGAGCTGGAAGTGACCCTTGAGAGCTTTCCGGAGCGGCAGCAGGTCATCAAGGTCCGGCCTGACGGCTGGGTGCACATCTTTCCCATCGGGGACGTGCCCGCCGCCGGTTTGACTTTGGTGGCGTTTCACAAGAGCCTCGAATCCCGGCTTGGAAAACGGCTCAAGTATCCCGGCGCCATGGTCGGCCTGCGCAGCGTGTCGCCGTTGCAGGTCATCCTGCTCGGCGAGGTGGGCAAGCCGGGTCAGTACGCATATACGCCCGGAGACAGCATGACCCAGTTGATCGCCGCCGCCGGCGGCACCACCGCGGGCGCCGACCTCAAGAGCGCGTCGCTCTACCGGGCGGGCGTCGCGGTGCCGATTCCAGTAATGCCTCCGGGCTCGAACTCGACCTACCTTCAACCCGGAGACATCGTGTACGTGCAGCCGGCGCCCAGGGACGTCGTCAGCGTGAATGGCGCGGTCTTCACTCCGGGCGTACAGTTGGTGACGCGGCAACGCTCGACCGTCTGGGATGCCGTCATCGGCGCCGGCGGCCCTAAGCCGGACGCAGCCCTGACGCGTGTCATGGTCTATCGCGCGAACGCCGCGGGCCCCACCCTCGTGGATCTTTCGGAGGGCCCTTCCTCGGTGGGAGGATCCATGCCGCTCGAGCACGGCGACCTGATCACCATTCGCGAGCAGAAGGCCTTTATCGTGGGCGCTAACAATCAAATCAACGCGAACTTGGGCGCCGTTCCCATCACCGGAAGGGAGACGCTGATCGAGGTGCTGGCCACAGCCGGCGTGCGCAAGACGCAGTTCAACCAGGTCGCGATTCTGCACCGAAAAGACCTCGCGGACGGTCAGCTCAAGCCCACCACCGTCAACCTCAACAAGGCGCTCAAGAGCGGTGACGCAGCAGCGAACGTCCTGGTTCAGGACGGCGACGTCATCATCCTGAACCCTCCCGTCGAAGGCCTCAAGCTTGCAGACGTCATCCCCTACGTGGGCCTCTTTTCCTGGCTGTTCCGCTAGTCGCCACATGCTGGACCGACTCGCGTCACCCTTGCAGGGACTGAGGCTTCCCCAGGTCCCGGCTGGATTGAGAGTGGCACTCTGGTGCATTGTCGGACTGGCGGCCTTCTGGGTGGGGAGCCAGTGGTTGCAAGATTGGGTCGTCTTCCTTGGCGTGCACATTCCCCAGCCCGACGTGCAACTGGATTACCTGAAGGGCATGGGGCTTGCGATTCTGATCGGCCTGTCCATTCTCTTCTGGCCGGTCAGCGCGGAGGAACGTGCGGCCCTCATGGTTGTCTGGCTGGTCAAGGTCTTCGTCGTTCTGGGATTCATGCTCTTCTATGAACACAAATTTGGGGAGGAGCTGGACAGTTTCCAGTACTACAGGTACGGGACGGAACTGCAAGAGTGGGCTGCATGGAGAAGCAACGCCCTCATCTACAACGTGTGCGCCATGACAAACTGGCTTGTTCCAAACTCTTTTCATTCCTTGAAAATTGCCTTTGCGCTGGTGGGGTTTCTTTCCATCTACGTCATTTACCGCGCCGTATGCATCGCCAGCGGGCGATGCGATGTTCGCATCTTTTACCTGCTTGCGCTTTTCCCCTCGATTGTCTTCTGGTCCGCAATCGTCGGCAAGGACCCCATCGTGCTGGCCGGCCTGGCACTCTACTTCCTGGGGGCGGTTGGCTGGGAACGTCGCCATGAAGGTGGCTACATTGTTGCCATGACCGCGGGAATGTTCGCGGTCATGCTCATCCGCCCATGGATGGTCCTGGTCATGCTCTTGCCTGCGCCTTGCCTCTTCCTCTCAGGCGCCGCTCGCCGCTCGCCGCTGGCCGCACTGGTCTTCCTGGTCCTTGCGGTGGTCGGCGTCCAGGCGGGCGCTTCGTATTTCGTACAGACGTATAATATTTCCGACGTCAACGATCTCTCGCAGGCCGCCGACACCGTGCGCAGCAACTTCGCGGGAGATTACACAGAGGGAAGCGACGACGGTAGGGGCATCGTGGCCCTGGTGGCGGGAATGTTCACCGCCCTTTTTCGCCCACTGCCGGGGGAAGTTCCAAACGCCTTTGGATTGATCACCGGACTGGAAAACCTGTTGCTGCTGGGCTTCTTCGTCGGAGCATTGGCGCGCAAGGAATGGACGCGGTGGAGAGAGCCGCTGGTCATGTGGGCCATTGTCTTCGTCCTGCTGTGGTCGGCGTGTTACAGCGGCGTGGCGCTCGGCAACTTCGGAGCGCTCGTGCGTTTCAAGCTCCAGGTGCTCCCCTTGATCATCTGCCTCCTCCTGTATTTTCATCGAGGCCGCCCGGTGCCTGCCGGCCCCAAATGAGCGCACGGCCCATCCGCCTGCTTGCCCTGACGCCGCATCCAATGGAGGGTCCCGGCACCCGCTACCGAGTGCTGCAGTACCTTCCCTACCTGGCGCAACACGGTTTCCATTGCGAGCATCAACCCTTTTTCGACAGCGCGGAGTACGGCATTCTCTACCGTCCCGGTCACTGGCTGCGAAAGGCGCGCGCCGTTCTTGCCGGCACCCTGCGGCGGATCCGCGCGTTGCGGCGGCTCCGCGAGTTTGACGTGGTTCTCGTGTACCTGTGGCTGCATCCAATATGGTTTCCAGTTCTCGACTTCATGTTGGCGCGTAGCGGAATACCTGTCGTATTCGATCTTGACGATCCGATCTATTTTCCGCAGGGGAGCATCGCCGATCGGCTGCGCGATCGGGAGTGGATCATCCGACTCCTTCGAATGGCCCGTGCCGTGATTGCCGGAAGCGAGCCTATCGCCGCCTTCGCGCGGCAATTCAACAACGCCGTGGAAGTCATCCCGACAGCCATCGACACCGAGCGTTTCACGCCGCGGCCGCACCCGGATGGCAGCGGCGGCCGACCCGTCGTCGGCTGGGTGGGCACTCACTCGACCTCGCGATTTCTCCTCCCGCTCATTCCAGTGTTGCGCGCACTCGCCAGGGAAGAGGATTTCACCCTCCGCCTGGTGGGCGCCCGGGGCGGCGGGGTCCCGCTGGACGGCATTCCCGTCGAGCATCTTGACTGGACCCTGGCGCATGAGGTGCAGCACTTCCGAGATCTGGACATCGGCCTGTATCCGCTCACGGAAGACGTGGCTTCCGCAGGCACCAAGCTCGGGTTCAAGCTGCACCAGTACATGGCGGTCGGCGTGCCGGCGGTCGCATCGGCCGTCGGGCTCACGCCGTCGCTAGTGCGTGACGGCGAAACCGCCCTTCTGGCCAGCAATCCCGAGGAGTGGCACGCGTCGCTGCGTCGGCTGCTGCGTGACCCTTCCTTGCGGCGGCGAATCGGTCAGGAAGGACGCGCGGAAGTCGAAGCCTCATGGTCGCTGCGCGCGCACGCGCCCCGACTGGCGGAAATTTTGCGCCACGCCGCCGCGTCAAGAGGAATTTCATGAAGGTTCTGGTCACCGGAATCGCGGGGTTCATCGGATATCACCTTGCGCGCCGTCTGCTCGACCGCGGGGACGAGGTCGTGGGTATCGACAACCTGAACGACTATTATGACGTTCGTCTCAAGGAGAGTCGGCTGGAACGCCTGTTGTCGTCTTCGCAATGTCAGTTTCATCGACTCGACCTGGCGGATGGACTGGCCGTGTCGGCGCTGGTGAAGGAGAGTCGGCCGCACCGCATCGTCAATCTCGCCGCTCAGGCCGGCGTTCGTCATTCGCTGACCCACCCGCACGCCTACGTTGAGACTAACGTAACAGGTTTCTTGAACGTGCTGGAGGCCGCGCGGCACTGTAAAGTAGAGCACCTCGTCTTCGCATCGTCCAGCTCGGTTTACGGTGGCAACCATGAGCTTCCTTTCTCGACCGAGCATCGCACCGATTCGCCTTTGAGCCTGTACGCGGCCTCCAAGCGCGCCAACGAGCTGATGGCGCACGCGTACAGCCACCTCTACGAGATTCCTTGCACCGGCCTGCGTTTCTTCAGCGTGTACGGACCGTGGGGCCGACCGGACATGGCGCTCTTTCAATTTACCCGCGCAATCCTCGAGGGTCGGCCCATCGACGTCTACAACGACGGGCGGCTCCAGCGAGACTTTACCTACATCGACGATATCGTAGAAGGCACCGTTCGCGTGCTTGACAAGGCTCCCGCCGCCAGTCCGCGCAACGGCTATGCCGCCCCTCCCGCATGTCGACTTTACAATATTGGGACCCACCAGCCGGTCGAGCTGCTGCACTTTATCGAAATTCTCGAAAATTGTCTGGGACGCAAAGCGAGTAAGGTCTTTCTTCCCTTACAACCTGGAGATGTGCCTGCGACGTTCGCGGACGTCACCGAGCTCCAGAGAGATTTCGGCTTTTCTCCGAGCACCCCGATCAGCGTCGGCGTGGCGCGTTTTGTGGACTGGTATCGCGAATATTACGCCGTCTGATTTTTCGCGAGGACGTCCCGGCATGTGCCGTCTACAACGCCCAGGTGGCCCAGGCGCGCGCCGAGGCGGAAGCGGCCGGCGAGGTCTGGGAAGAGGACGCCGCGCCACCGCCGCCACCGCCGCCCTCGAAGAAGTCGCTCTCGCTGGACAACCTCGACTTGCAGGACACGGTGAAACTGCAAGTGCAGCTCGAAGAGCTGATGAAAAAGAAATTCTCCCAGGAATATTCAGTCATCAACGTCGACGTGGCCGGCTCGGTCAAGCTCAAGGAAGGCGAAAAGCCGGAGACGATTCTCTACTCGTTCGGCCAGTTCCACAGTTTCTTCGACAAGTCCATGGAGAAATTTGGCGGCCGCCTGATGGACCGCGCCGGCGACGGCATCATCTACTCGTTCCACGGTCCGAACAACGCGGACAACGCGCTCGCCGCCGCCAAGTTCTTGCTGCGCCATCTCGATGAGTTCAACCGGACGAAGAACAAGTTCACCAAGCACCTCGTGGTACGCCTGGGCGTCAATACCGGCATGATCATCAAGGACGAAAAAACCGAAAAGGGCATGTTCTTCAGCAAGGTCATCGACATCGCCGGACACCTCCAAAAAGCCGCGCCGCCCAACGCCGTGCTGGTGTCGGAAGAGACTTTCAACCGCCTCGAGAACAAGGGCGGGCTGGTGCAGTTCGTGCACCTGGCCAAGGACGACATCTGGGCGTACACGCTCGAGGAGTTCGCGCGGAAGTAGCTCCGCTCAGGCACCCGTCCAGATCAGCACGCGCCGCTCCAGCGGCCCGAATCGCACGCGCAACGACCGGCCTTCCGTTTCGATGCCTTCCCGCCCGTACCACGCGTCCACCAGTTGGACTGGCTGCGCGTCCGACTGTCCGCGTGGGACCCTGGCGGGCTCGAGGCCCCATTCTTGCGTGTCGAACCGCACGCTCAGGGTTTCCTCGCTGGCATTGCAAGCCGCCAGACATCGCTTCCCCCCTGGGCCCACCAGGCGCCACGCCGCATAGTGGATTTTGCCTCCGCGCGTGCCGCGCGCGAGAGGCCGCGCGTCCGGGCCGAGCACCAATTTTCCCAGTCGATCTATTTCCGCGTTGAGCGGCGCCATCGATGCCCACAGGGTGGGGTTCATCGGCTTATAGTACCAGTAGAAGCGCCATCGGACGCCCCGCACGAAGGCCACCCAGGTCATGGCGCGCACCTCGTCGACGGTGGGCTCGCGTGTCTGGACGCTGGCTCCGCCATGCAACTGCAGCCAGAATGCGGCCAGTTTGCCGGCGGTGTTGCGGGTGAGATTGCCGCTCGAATCGCCCACGTGGGCCACGCCATTTTGAAAATGTCCGATGGGATAATCGTCGCAAGAGACGATTTCCGCGGCATCCAGCGGAAGATATCCGGTGCCGTTGCCCTGCCACTCATTCGCCTGGTCGTTCACGCAGGCCGGATGGCGTGGATCGGTCGCGCGAACCGCTTGAACCAGCGAAGTGAGGTCATCGCGCGTTCGGCCCGCCGCCGTGTCCCACCAGCGCGCGGGCTCGTCCACCACGATCCACGCGAAGAGGGCGGGATGGTCGCGAAGCGCCTGGACTCTGTCGAGGGTTCTAGCCGCGATCTCTCGGAAGGGCGCTTTCAACGCGTGGTCCAGGAGGGGCACGACGCGCAGACCCACCTTTTCGGCCACGTCCAGGCAGCGGCGTAAGGGCGCCACTTCCAGCCGCCCGAACGGCACGATGCCGTTGAAGCCGTGCGCCGCAATGTCCTTCAATTGACGGAGCTCGGCTTGATCCAGGAAAATCGCGACAAAAGACAGCGTTGGAGTTGTATCGGGCGCCGCGCGCGCCAGCGCGACGGTTTCATCCACGGCTTTCCACGGCCAGACTGGAACGGGATGGTCGTCCATCAGCGTGGTGCGAAACTGACTCGGCTCTTTTCCCGTCTCAAGCTGGGGCGCGGCCATCCAGAGCCTGCCGCGCTCCAGGAGTGAGACGCTGGCCCACAGCGAATGCTCTGAGGACGAATGAGGCGGCCGGGCCAACGTGATGAACTCGCGTCGCCACGTCTTGCCGACGGTCACCTCGTGCTTGCCGTCATCGTTGATCTCGAGCGCCGCGCGGAAGCCTTCGCGATCGCTGCGCAGCCACACGGAGAACACCAGATTTTCGTGAAAGGGGACGTTCACGTCGTAGGCGGCATTGTACGCCTGGTACTCAAACACGTAATCGGATCGTGAATTATGGAGCGCGACCACCCGCGTGTTCGGGACGGGCGATCCTTCTTCGACTGCCAGAAGATTCGACGCATCCTCGAAAGCCGTGGCCGCGGACGAGCCCCAGTAGTCTGGAAATCCTGGGGTTGTTGCGGACCGGAAATCGGCGTTGCGAAGCATGTTGGACGGCGGCGAGAGGAGACCGAGGCGAATCAGTCCGCGACGCGCCATCCAGCCGTAGTTGGGCGCCAG
>VGFD01000025.1 GCA_016868975.1 Armatimonadota bacterium
GCCTTCAGTTAGTGAGGGCGGGGGTGCCACGGCGGAACGTCGCGAACAGCCGGCTCTGCACGGCCTGTCGCAAAGACCTGTTCTTCTCGTATCGGCGTGATCGCCGAGAGACCGGGCGCCTCGCCATGCTGGTCAGCCTTCACTAGTCTTCCCAGGTGAGGGGGATCCGCTTCCCTTCCAGATGACCGCCCTGCTTGCGGCATGCCCGGCAAATCGAACGGAGGTCCGCTGCTTTGGCCAAGGAAAAGATCCTGGTGGTTGACGATGAGCGCAACATCGTCGAGCTGGTCAAGTACAACCTGGAGAAAGAGGGCTACGAAGTCGTCTGCGCCTACGACGGCATCGAGGCGCTGAACGTGGCCCGACAAGAGCGCCCGGACCTGATCATCCTCGACGTCATGCTGCCTGGCACCGGGGGCCTGGACGTCTGCCGGACCCTCCGCAAGGAAACCAAGACGCCCATCATCATGGCGACCGCCAAGTCTGAGGAGATCGACAAGATCCTCGGTCTGGAGCTGGGCGCGGACGATTACGTGACCAAGCCGTTCTCCCCCCGCGAGCTGGTGGCCCGGGTAAAGGCCGTGCTGCGCCGCACCAGCTCGAAAGCCGAGGAGAAGGACGAGCTCACCTTCGACCATCTCACCATCAACCTCGTCAAGCACGAAGTCCGCCTGCGCGGCGAGGAGGTCGACCTCAAGCCCAAGGAGTTCGACCTGCTCAAGCTGCTCTGCACCAACCCTGGGAAGGTTTTTACCCGGGACTACCTGCTGGAGCAGCTCTGGGGCTACGACTATCTCGGGGACACCCGCACGGTGGACGTGCACATGCGCCGCCTGCGCCAGAAGATCGAGGAGGACCCGGCCTCGCCGCGCTACCTCAAGACCGTGCACGGCATCGGCTACAAGTTCCAGTACGAAGAGAAGGAATAGCCGCGCTTGCCGCGCCAGGTCCTCGGTAAGCTCGTCGAGCAGCTCGTCGAGCATCTGGACGAGGCCTGCGTCGGGATCGACAAGGAAGGCCGCGTCCAGTTTGCCAACCCGGCGGCGTCCGCCTTGCTTGGCCTGCGTCCGGGAGGAGCCAGAGGCGAAAAGATCTGGGACGTATCCTCCGTTCCCGATTTCACCCGAGCCTTTTCACGCCTGGTGAAGGAATCCGGCGTAACCCGCCGCGAGCAGGTCATCGTGCTCCCCGACCAGCGCGCCTTCCTGGCCCAGATGTTCGCCGTGCGCGGTCCCGAGGGCCGCCTGTCCGGCGCGGTGGCGGTGCTCCGCGACATGACCTCGCTCAACAAGATCGAGCAGGACATGACGTCGTTCGTCAGCCGCATGTCGCAGGAGCTGAAGAAGCCGCTGACCTCCGTGAAAGGCTACGTGGAGACCCTGCTGGAGGGCGCCTACACCGACCCCGCGATCTGCCGCCGATTCCTGCAGGTCATCAACGACGAGACCAACCGCATGGCACGCCTCCTCGTGGGGCTCCTCGATGCGTCCGGGGCCGCGCCCGCGCCCATGGAAAAGAAGCCGATCAGCGTGGCCGCGGTCATGCGGGGGGCTGCCGATCGCCTGTCTCCGTTCGCGCTGCAAAAAAACATCCAGTTAGACGTGCACGCGGATGACCGGTTGCCGCCGGTCATGGGCGACGAAGCGCAGCTCGGGCAGGCCATCACCAACCTTCTCGACAACGCGCTGAAGTTCACCGGACTGGTTGAGGACGGGCCGCGCCGCGTCACCATGCGAGCCGAGATGGCCAACGGTCGGCTCCTGGTCAAGATTGAGGATACCGGGGTCGGCATTCCGCCCGATGAGCAGGCGAAGGTCTTCGAGCGGTTCTATCGGGTGACGCACGGTCCCGCGGCGGTACTCGGCGGAACCGGCCTGGGGCTGTCCATCGCGACCGACATCGTCAGGGCGATGGACGGGACCATCGACGTGGCCAGCGCCCCCGGCCGTGGGAGTACGTTTACCGTCAATCTACCGGTCTGAAGGGTTGCAGCTCAATGTGCCGAAATACATGAGGCAATGAAGAAACGCTACGGCAAGTCCGGCTTCACCCTCGTCGAGGTGCTCACGGTGGTCACGGTCATCGCCCTGATTGCGGCCATCGCCATGCCGCGCTTCTGGCGGGCCCACGACCGCGCGCAATACACCTCTTGCTCGCAGAATCTAAAGACCATCGCGACGGCGCTGGAAACCTACGCGGTGGAAAACCAGCTCCAGGCAGACAAGTATCCGACGGCTCTGACCTCGCTGACGCCGCGGTACGTGTCCGTGCTGCCAGTCTGCCCCTCGGCGCTGGGCCTGAACGTCACCAACTCGTACACCTCGTCGTACGAACGGAGCTCGGACCCCGCGGCATACACCATCTATTGCCAGGGAAACTATCACCAGACGGTGGGCTACTCGGCAAACGAGCCCTGGTACCGCAGCGGGGAGGGCCTTGGACCTAAGTAGCTTTCGACGCTCCAGCCGCGCGGAGGACGTAGTCCTTGATAAGGAATGCCTCTTCCGGGGGCATGTTGACGAATTCCGCGCCGTGCTCGTAGCGATCCGTGCCCTCGACCGGGCGGGTCCACACCACGAGCGCCTTGATGGGAAAGTCCACCGGGTAGAAGTTGATGTTCACCCGCACCGCTGTATCCACGGGAATCGCCCGGTCGCTGCGGAAGCGCGCGCCCGAGGCGGACAGGTCGAGCATCTCGATGGGGAAGCTCTCCGAGCCTCCGGCGGCGTCCATGGTCTCTAGGACCGGCACGCGTGGACTTTTGCGTCGTTCGGACTCACTGGGCGGCTTCAAGGCAATTATCCCCCGATTTCGTAAGCTCTGTCGCGGAACTGGCGGCGCGTCATCGCGATGACGTTCACGATCAATTCGTAGTCCGGAAACGTCAGGCTGTCAATGACAAAGGTATTATCCATATCCCCCACGACCGCCGAGCGGAAAAACTTCTTGCTGGCAGGAGGCACCTGAAACGTGCGCAGGTTCTGCCACAAGAAGGCCTTCTCCACCTTCCCCTCTCGATAGGCGAAGGCGCGCCCGGTCATGCGGATGGTTTTCCCGCGCACCTTGCTGAACAGCGTCAGCGCGCAAATCATGACCAGCCCTCCGATCACGACAAACATGTTGCCCCGTCCGTCCCACGACTGATTGATGTTCACCCCGAAGGCGATGATGAGCCCTGCCATGGCGAGGTTGGCGAAGAAAAACAACAGGAACTCACGGGTGATCCCGGAGTGGAATTCCAGTACGCGAGCTTCTTTTTTTCTAATCATGAACGTGCCGCGGGCAACCTTCTCCTCACTGCGAACGTTCTCCTGTGCAGGTAGCGACCGCGAATCCAGGGGAGAGGACTTTGCCGCCCGCCGTCCCGAAGACTTGAAAAATACTCTCTGAGGAGTGACGCCGCATCAGCGCAGACGGAGAGAAAGCGCTCCGAGGCATGGTCCTGCTGGTGCTGGTGGGACTGGCGCTCGGCTTTGCCGCCAAGGTGGTCTCCGACAGCGGACCGATGCGCCGGTTGGAAGACCGGGCCTACGACCGGCGCATTCGATTCTGGCGCCAGATGGTCGAAGCGGACACCCAGAAGCTGGCCATCGTGGCCATCGACAACGACTCGCTGGAATCCCTGCGCCTTCACTGGCCCCTGCCGCGCCACGCCTACGCGCGCATCATCGATTCCCTCCGCAAGGCCGACGCCAGCGCCATCGGGGTTGCGGTGCTGTTCGAGGCGCCGGCCTCGGACGACGGCCTGCTGCAGAGCGCGGTGAGCGGCGGCAAGGACGTGGTGCTGGCCTCGCGGATCAACGGCACGGCCCTCGTCCCCCCGGCCATCCGCGGTCCGAGCGGGTTCACCAACATCCCCGCGGATTCGGACGGCGTGGTGCGCAGCTTCTTCCTGTGGCCGGCCGGGTTCAAGGAGGCTCCGCAGAACCTGGCGCTGCAGTTACTGCGGGTCTACTACCAGGACGACGAATTCTTGCCCCGCGGCTTTGGGGGAAGCCCTGGAACGACGTATCCCATCGCGTTTGCCGGCCCACCGGAGACCACCTTCCAGACGATTTCGGTGAAGCGCATCCTGGCCGGTGGCGACCTGAAGCGGGACGTGGCCGGCAAGATCGTGCTGGTGGGCAGCACGCTGGGCGGCGTCGACCATCCTCGCGCGACCCCGTTTTCAAGAAAACAGCGCGATGGCGGCTGGGGACCCACGATGAGCAGCGTGGAGGTGATGGCCAACGTGGTCTACACGATGATGCGCGAGGACGAATCATCGTCCATGACCAATGCGCTGGAGCCCATCAGCCCCTTTGAAAACTGGTGCCTGATCGTGGGGATCGTGTTCATCTGCTTCCAGATGTTCGCGCGCATGCCGTCCCCAGCCGCGTTGGTGCTCACGCTCGGCTTCATGCTGTTGTATGGGATGGGCGTCTGCTGGGCCATCTTGCAGCATCACCGCCTGCTGCCCGTGGTCGGGCCGTTGCTCGGATTCGCCGTGGCGTTCGCGGCCGCAACGCTGTACCGTCTCACCGCAAGCGGAACGGCGCTGGTGCGGCGGATCGCGCGACGACAGGGGAGGACGCCTTTTGAATGAATAATAGGTCATGACGAGTCGCCGCATCGCGGAGCCGTCGGCCGCAAGAGATCCCCTCAGCGGCCTGCTGCTCCTTTCCAGCGTGCACCAGCGCATCACCGAAGGTCTCCAGAAGAACGGTGAGATCGGCTTCCTGTTTTTCGACGTCGTGCAGTTTCGTCGATTGCAGGCCACCTACGGCCAGGAAGCCTGCGACGCGCTGCTGGGGCTTCTGGGAAGCACCTTCCAAGATCTGCGCGGCATTCTTTACCGCGACGAGGACCTGGTCGCAGTCGAGGTGAGCGGCGGCGACTACTTCGTGCTTTTCCTGTTCTCGCCACCGCGCCGCAAAGCCACCTTCTCCTCGCACGATCTGAAGCTGATCCGCCACCGCATCATCGCGCGGGTGCTCGATATCGTAAACGAGGAGCGGGTGGCGCTGGGCATCGACGAGCCGGTCGATCTGCACTCCGGCTACACCATCATCCACGGAAGCGGCCGCAAGAGAGCCCCGCGCGTCATCGCCGACGCGAAGAAGGAAGCGGCGCTCAAGGCCCAGCTTGAGGAAGTGATGGTCGGCTTCATCAGCAACGTTTCCCATGAATTGCGCACGCCCCTGACCTGCATCGAGGGCTACGCGGAAACCCTCCTGGAAGGCGCAATGGCCGAGCCGGAGCTCTGTCGCCGCTGGCTGCAGATCATCTACGACGAGGCGCAGCGTCTCGAGCGCCTCATCAAGGACCTGCTCGACCTGTCCTCGATGGAAGCGCGCCAGGTGCAGATCCGCCCGCGCGCCATGAACCTTGAGAAAGCCATCCGCGACACGGCGGACGTCCTCCATCCGCACGCCCAGAAGTCCGAGGTCAGCGTCGAGGTGGACGTGCCGAACGCACTGCCCGCCGTGCTGGCCGACGAGGACCGCATCCGCCAGGTGCTGCTCATCCTGCTCGACAACGGCATCAAGTATTCCAAGAGCCCCGGCAAGGTGCGCATCCGCGCGCGGCAGCGTGACGGCCACGTGGAAGTGGCCGTCATCGACCAGGGATTGGGGATTCCCAAGGCCGATCTGGAGCGCATTTTCGAGCGCTTCTACCGCGTCGACAAAGGACGCGCGGCGCGCCGCGGCGGCCGCGGGCTCGGACTGGCCATCGCCAAGCACTTTATCGAAGCGCACGGCTCCACCATCACGGTGAAGTCCGAGTTGGACAAGGGAAGCGCGTTTCAGTTCAGCCTGCCGGTGGATACCTCCGAGGAGGAGGACGGTTAGCCTTGGCCCACGATCACGACCACCATCATTCGCACGGCCACGGCCATCACCATGGCACGCCCCTCCGCACGGTCGCCATCGGTTTTCTTCTCACCGCCGTCATCCTGGTGGTCGAGGTCGTGGTGGCCATTCTGTCCCATTCACTGTCGCTGCTGGCGGACGCCGGCCACGTTCTCACCGACCTTGCCGCGCTCGGGCTCTCATGGTTTGCGCTCAAGCAGGCCGAGCGCCCTCCCAACGCACAGCAGACCTACGGCTACCACCGCACCGGCATCATGGCCGCGCTGGTCAACGCCAGCACCTTGATTCTCATTGCGATCTGGATCATGAGAGAGGCTTACGACCGCTTCAATGCACCGGTCGAAGTGGACGGCCTGATGATGGGATGGGCCGCCGTCGTGGGCCTGGTGGCCAACATCTACATCGGGTGGATTCTCTCCCGGGAAGGCTCGGACAACCTTAACCTCAGGTCCGCGATGTTGCACGTCATTGGCGACGCGATGGCCAGCGTGGGCGTCATCGTGGCCGCGCTCGTCCTCTGGCTCCGGCCGACCTGGACGTTCGTGGATCCGGCCATCGGAGTGCTGATCTCCCTGCTGATTGCGGCCGGCGCGTGGCGCATCTTGCAGGACGCCACGCTGGTGCTGATGGAGGGCGTGCCGCGCAACATCAACGTGGAAACCCTGGTGGAGCGCATTCTATCCCTGCCCGGCGTGCGCGGCGTGCACGACGTGCACGTGTGGTGCATCGCGAGCGGCTTCCCGCTGCTGACCTGCCACGTGCACCTCGACGAGACCGACGTGGTGACCAGCGCGGCGGTCATGAACGAGATCAAGGACACAGTCCGCAAGGAGTTCGGCATAGACCACTGCACCTTGCAGCCGGAGTGGGAACTGTGCGGTCCGTCGGACAACATGTACTGTTCGATGGACACGCTGCGACGGGCGCCCCAGCCCCACGCTCACTCTTCGGAGGGCAAGGTTTGACCAGGATTCCTACCGTAAACATCCTCGGCGTGCCCATGCACTGCGTGACCATGGACGAGGCGGTGGCGTCCGTCGCGGATTTCATTGCGGCGGACTCGTTCCACCTGGTGATCACGCTGGGCGTGGAGATGGTGATGAACGCGCAGCGCGACGCGCGGTTTCTTGCGGTCGCACGCAAAGCCAGCCTGCTCACCCCGGACACCATAGGCGTGGTGTGGGCGGCACGCCGCAAGGGCCACAAGGTGAATCGCGTGGCCGGCATCGAGATGTTAGAGCATCTCGCCGAGCGCGGCGCCCGCGAAGGCTGGCGGTTCTTCCTGCTCGGCGGCAAGCCGGGCATCGCCGAGGAGGCGTCGCAGGCGCTGGTGAAACGCTATCCCGGGCTCGTCGTGGCCGGCACCAGTGACGGCTACTTCAAGGAAGACGCCGAGGTCATCCTGAAGATACGGGCCGCCAGGGCGGACGTTCTGCTGGCCGCCATGGGCTCTCCGCGCCAGGAAACGTGGACCTTCGACAACGGCGACGCGCTCGGCGTGAAAGTCGCGATCGGCGTGGGCGGATCGTTCGACGTGCTGGCCGGTCGGAGCGTGCGCGCGCCGGCTCTTATGCGCCGCTTCGGGCTGGAGTGGCTGTATCGGCTCTACCGCGAGCCTTCCCGTGTCGGGCGCATGCTCGCCCTGCCGCACTTTGCGCTGAAAATACTTCTGTCGGGTTAAGCACCGCCGACGCCTCCATGGGCATTTAACGGCCTGCTCCCAGCGTTTCACCGCATGTTTGTCAACTGCTTGAAACTTCAAGTCACCGTGCGCCTTCGACAATTCTCTCACCGAGGTGGCGCATGCGCCTGTGGTTTCTCGATCGCTGGCTCACGTTGTTGTTTCCCATCCGCTGCGTGCTGTGCCGGACACGCGGCGAGCGGGCGGTCTGTCAACGCTGTTGGGACGCCTTCCCCCGCATCGCGGACGCCTGTCCCCGCTGCGATCATCCGGCAACAGGTGCGGGTTGGCCCACGACGAACTGTGCGGATTGCGCGCGCGGGGCCTTCACCTTCGTGCAGGCGCGCGCGCTCGGTCCGCACGAGGGAGCGCTGCGCCGCGCCATCATCCGGCTCAAGTTCAGTGGTGCGTGGCGCGTCGCGGACGTCCTCGCCGAGCGCATGGCCGAGCGGGTCCGCGAAGCCTGGCCGGGGCTGGGCTTCGACGCCGTGGTGGCGGTCCCCATGACGGCCGAGCGCCTGCGCGAGCGCGGCTTCAACCAGGCGGCCCTCCTGGCCGGGCGCGTGGCCGTCCGCCTGGGGATACGCCACCAGGCGGGCTGGCTGGCGCGCCGTCCGACGGATCAGCGGCAATCCACGCTGGCTCGCGGGATGCGGCGGCGGCACGCCCGCGGCGCGTTTCTGGCGGTGGTGGATAAGCTGGCCGGGCGCCGCGTGCTCCTGGTGGACGACGTGATGACGACGGGCGCCACGGTGGGTGCCTGCGCACGGGCGCTGACCGCCCGCGGCGCGACGGTCTGGGTGCTGGTGGCGGCCCGCGGAGTTCTGCGAAAGGAATGCGTGAACAAATGAAAGCGGTCATCCTGGTGGGCGGCGAGGGCACGCGGCTGCGCCCCCTGTCCTACGACGTTCCCAAGCCGATGATGCCGATCGTGAACCGTCCTTTCATGGAACACATGGTGGACAACCTGGTGCGGCACGGCTTCAACGAGATCGTGTTTGCCCTGGGCTACAAAAGCGACGCGTTCGGTCGCCACTTCCAGAACGATGGCAACCGCTGGGGAGCCCGCTTCTGGCACGAGGTGGAGTCCTTTCCGCTGGGAACGGCGGGCCCGGTGAAGAACGTGGAGGCGCTGCTCGACGATACCTTTCTGGTTTTCAACGGGGACGTGCTGGCCGACGTGGACCTGACGGCGCTGCTGCGCTTGCATCGCGACCTGGGCGCGGTGGGAACGCTGGCGCTGACGCCGGTCGAAGATCCCAGCACGTACGGCGTGGTGGTGACCGACGCGGAGAAGCGCGTGCGGGCCTTCATCGAGAAGCCCCCCCGCGACCAGGCGCCCAGCAATGCGATCAACGCGGGCATGTACGTGCTGGAGCCTCAAGTGCTCAAATACATGCAACCCGGCGTGGCCTGGTCATTTGAGCGGCAGCTCTTCCCCGACCTGGTGGCCGCCGGCGAGAAGCTCTGCGCCACGATTACCGAGGGCTACTGGCTCGACATCGGGAGTCCGTCGCGTTACTTGCAGGGCAATCACGACGTGCTGCGCGGCGCCGTGCGGGCGGAGGTCCCCGAGCTGGACGGGGCGCGCCGCTGGATCGCGGACTCGGCGCGCATCGATCCGTCAGCCGAGGTGGAGGGGCCGGTGTGGATTGCCCAGGATTGCGTGGTGAGCGCCGGCGTCCGCCTGGAGGGTCCGCTCGTGCTCCGCTCCGGCGTGTTCATCGGCGAGCGCGCGCAGGTAACCCGCTCTGTTCTCTGGGAGGGAAGCCGCGTCGGCGTCCACGCCTGGCTGCACGAGTGTCTCGTGGGCCGCCGCGCGGTGGTGGGCGACGAGGCCTCCATGGAATCGCTGGCCGTACTGGGCAGCGGCGAGCGATTGCCCAGCGGCGCGACGCTGGCGGCGGGGGAAAAGCAGCCCTGAGCGCCGGCGCGAAAACCGCCTTGAAGTATACTCAAGCTAATTGTCTTCAATGCTGGCCGGAGAAGGATCTCGGGCAAGGGCGCTTGAATTTCCTTTCCAACGGAGGGATCGACTCATGACGGTGAAGGCGGCGAAACGCGGCGACGAGGGCTCGGCGACGGGCTTCTGGGCACGCTTCATGGTGCTGGCCGTGGTGGTGCTGTGGGCTTCGCTGGCGGGCGGCTCCTGGGCCGGCCGCTACCTGCTCGAGCACAACAAGAAGTTTGCCATCAAGACCGAGGAGTACAAGCCCTTCGCGGATCAGCGGTCGCGCCTCCAGGGCCGCCCTCCGGTGCTGCCCCAGCTGGCTCCGCCCAAGGATACGACGGCGACTCCGGAGGCGAAGAAGACGCCGGATGACACCAGCGGCAAGCCGGCCGAAAAAGAATCTCCGCTTGGCGACACCGAGAATCCTGACCTGAAGGTGGACACCACCGCCGCCATCAAAACGAAGCCCGAGCCCGCGCCGGTCGCGCCAAAGCCCGTCGAGGAGCGGCCCGCGGAGGTTGTCGTGCCGACTCCCGCGAGCACGCCGGAGGGCCCGGCGGCGCCCGTTGAAGAGCGCGCGCAGGGAGGGGAACGCGCGGCGGATCCCGAAAACGCACCGTCCAGGCCCGCTCCGGCGCCCCCCGTGCCAACGCCGGAGCAGCCGTCCCAGCCCCCCGCGTCCGGTCCGCCTGTCCCCACCCCCACGGGCAACGGGCTGTAGGAGAGACTTCGATCTACGGGGTGGGGTGTAGGAGCCGCCACCCTTCATGCCGCGTATCAAGATCCTCGCGATCGACGATGACCCCGACCTCCTCAATATTGTCAAGACCCAGCTCAAATTCAGCGGGTACGACGTCATTACGGCGTACAACGGCGAGGAGGGAATTCACCTCGCCCGCACGGAGAGCCCCGATCTCATCGTGGTGGATCTCCTCATGCCGGTCATGGACGGCTTCGAGGTGTGCCGTCGCCTCCGCCAGGATCGCATGACCTACCTGACGCCGATCATCATGTTGACGGCGAGCGGCACCCAGATGGACAAGATTTCCGCGCTCAAAGGCGGCGTCGACGACTTCATCACCAAACCGTTCGCGCCCAACGAGCTGGACGCGCGCATCGAGGGACTCATCCGCCGCTTCCACCAGAGCCGCTCGTCGAATCCGCTCACCGGCCTGCCCGGCAACATGTCCATCGAGCAAGAGATCAACAAGCGCATCTACAAGCGCGATCCGCTCGCCGTCGCCTACATCGACATCGACAATTTCAAGGCGTTCAACGACAAGTACGGCTACGACAAGGGCGACGACATCATCCAACTGGTGGCGCGCATTCTCATCAACGCCGCTGAAGAGCTGGGGCGTCGCGACGATTTCATCGGGCACATCGGCGGCGACGACTACATTTTTATCACCACGCCGGACCGCGTTGAAAGCATCGCCTCGTACGTCATCAAGTGGTTTGACGAGCTGGTGCCCACCCACTACAACGAGGAAGATCGGCTGCGCGGCCACATCGAGGTGATCAACCGCCAGGGACAGGTGCAGCACTTTCCAATCATGTCGGTGTCCATCGGCATCTGCACCAACGAGCACCGCACGCTGCACAGCGCGTTGCAGGTCTCGGAGATCTGCGCCGAGGTGAAGAAGGCGGCGAAGAAGGTCAAGCGCAGCAATTTCGTGCTCGATCGACGACGCGACGAGGAGCGCCACGAGGAGGTCAGCAGCGGACAGGTGCCCGCGCCGCGCTCCCCGGTTTCCCCGATCTTGCGACGGCCGGACAACCTGCCGCCGGATCCTCTGGAGCGTCGCGGCGGTTTTCCGGGGATGTTCTCGGAGGGGGGCCGCCCCTCCCCGGTCCGCGACGACGAGGGGCCCGCGCGCACGCTGCCGTAAGATGCAGGTCACAGCACTGGAGGCATACGAGGCCCTTGGCGAGTGCGTGGTGGGCCTCGGTTTCTTTGACGGCATCCATCGCGGCCACCAGGAGATCCTCAAGCGGGTCGTGGCCCTGGCGCGCGAGCGTGGGCGGCTCGCCGCCGTATTCAGCTTCCGCAACCATCCGGCCAGCGTGCTGCGCCCTTCGGCGGCACCGGCGCTGTTGACCCCGTTTGACGAGAAAATCCCCCTGCTTGAGGCCCTGGGCCTCGACGTGCTGGTGTGGCGTGAATTTGACCTGGGATTTGCCGGCGTGGAGGCGCAAGAATTCGTCGGCGACGTGCTGCGCGATCGGCTGCGCGCGGCGGCGGTGGTGGTGGGGCCCAACTACCGTTTCGGCAAGGGCGCGCAAGGGACGCCCGCGACGATGAGCGGCCTGGAAGTGGCGGTTGTGGAGCCGCTGTACGAGGACGGAGCGCTGGTTTCCAGCACTCGCGTGCGCGAGGCGGTGGTCGCGGGCGACCTGGTCGAAGCCGCCCGCCTGCTGGGGCGCCCGTACGCCGCCCGCGGCGAAGTCGTGCGCGGGGATGCCCGCGGCCGCACCATCGGCTTCCCCACCGCGAACCTCGGGTGCCCTCCCGAGAAGCTGTTGCCCGCGGACGGAGTGTACGCAATGCGGGTGAAGGTCGGCGACGAAACGGTGCAGGGCGTGGCCAACCTCGGCATCCGTCCCACGTTCGGCGAGCGGCGACGCGTGCTGGAGGTGCATCTCCTCGACTACCTGGGGGACCTCTACGGGCGCACGCTCCAGGCCAGTTTTATCGAGCGGCTGCGCGCGGAGATGCGCTTTGACGGAGTGGACGCGCTCATCGCGCAGATCGCGCGCGACGTGGAGAGCGCGCGGGCGCTGCTGGCCCGATGAGAAACGCGCTCATCCTGGCCGGCGGACAGTCGAGTCGCATGGGCCGCGACAAGGCGACGCTGGTAGTGCCGGAGGGGACTTTGCTTGAGCGCGTGGCGCGCGCGGTGGAGCCCCTGGTGGCGCGCGTGATCGTAGTCGGCGGCGCCTCGGCGGACGTCCCCGACGAGCTGCCCGGCGAGGGACCGCTGGCCGCAATGTGCAGCGGACTGCGGGCCTCGGACGCGGAGTGGACGTACGTGCTGGCCTGCGACCTCGACGAGCCGTCGGAGGCGTTGCTGCGCCATTTGAGCGATCTGGCTGAGGACACGGTAGACGCGGTGGCGCCGCGCGGGGAACCGCTCTATGCGCTGTATCGCACGGAGGCGGCCCTGTCGGCCGGGCTGCGCCTGCTTGACCATGGCCAGCGCGCCGCCCGGCGCTTGCTCCAGGTGCTCCGGACCCGCGTCGTGGAGCCCGAGGACGCGGCCCGGTTGGGTGTGCAGAGCCTGGGCAGCATCAACACGCCGGCGGATTATCAGCGCCGCGCTGGAGTCCCTGGGTTTCGCTGTTGGGCAAGCTGATGACCTCGCTCACGCCATAAGGGTGGGCGCCCTGGTTGTAGAAGTCAAGGTAGCCGAGGATGCGCTCCGCGCGAGCATTCCTTGAGGAGCAAGCAAGTCGGCGGACGCGTCCTACGTCGAGGTGGTAGTGCGAACCGGCGACTTCGACTCCAGCCTGACGTCCTCGCTACGCGCCGCAAATGTCAACCCCCCTGACTTCGGCGCATCATGCGCTGAGGGCGTGGCGCGCTGGCGTCTGCATCACTACGCGGCCGGATACGACGAGATGCGGCCCGCCCTCCAGGCGCGCACCGAGGATCCAGGTGAGGCCGTCGGGGGCTTCTCCGCTCACTGTAATCCAGCCCTCGTGCACGCCGCGCAGGTGACATGCGCGGCAAAGATATGCAATATTCGCGTCCTCGTCGCCACCGCCGCGCGAGCGGAACTTCACGTGATGGCCGTGCAGGTTTGATCTCCGCGAACAGGTGGGATTGGCGCATCTCCAGTCCCGACGGTCAAGCAGCGGATGGCGGCGGATGGATTCCAGCGCCTCGCGGAGGTGCTCACTCAGGAAGGCGTCGACAATTGTGTCCAAGACGTCGTCGTATCCGGCGTGGCATCCCACGAGGTGGCTCACCGCGCGCCAGGCATCGTCCCACAGCGCGACAGCGTCGGGCGGCAGCTTGAAGCGAACGGGCACGGAGTTCTTGCCAAGAAATTCTTCGTCGTTGCGGCCGCGCAGCATGCGTTGGATCTGCTCTCGGAGCGTGAGCAAGTCGGGGATTGAGGGCGGGGGCGTTTCGACGTCGCCGATTCTCCGGATGGTTTCCGCGGAAAACGTCAGGAGGCCGGCGGTCTGAGGTGAAACGTGAGCGTGCTCGACGTCCGTGGAAAACGTCTGGAGGTCGGCGGTCTGAGCGACGGACGGTGAAACGTGAGCGTGGTCGACGTTCGCGGAAGACGTCTGAAGGTCCGCAAACCCGCCGGTCCTTCGGAAATTCTCTGGATCGGCCGCGCGCATTCGCTCCGCGGCGCGGACGTCCTCGCGAAGGAAGCGCACGGTGGTAGCGGAGGCGTGGGCGATCCAGCGGTCCACCGTTCCGGGCGTCGCCACCCGGGAAACCAGCTCGGCCTGCGAGCGATTGACGCGCCCGGCCTGGAGGGCGGCGTCGAGGTTGGGCAGGCGGCGCAGATGTCCGCTGAGCGCCACGAGGCTGAGTCCCAGTGATGGCGAGATGCCGAGCCGGTTCTGGCAGTAGTTCTGAAAGCTGGGGTATTCGAGCGTCATGTAGAACGCGTTGCGCTTGAAGCGCTCCAGCATGCGAAGAAGATGCCGCTCGAAACGCCGCTCCACTTTGAGAATTTCCTGAAGGTGCGCGTCGATGGCGTCCGGCGTGCGATGTTCGCAAGCCTTGTCGAGCGATTCCAGATGGACGTGGGCCACGCGCCAGTCGAGGTGCGTCCACAGTTCGGACATTCGCGCGCAGTCGCACTCGAAGTCCCGCATCTCGCGCTCGATCACCTGACGGCGCCACCAGCGTTTATACCTGCGTTCCTGGCGTTCTTCTTCAACGTGGCAGCACGAAAACGGGATTTGCGACGCGGCCAGAGCCGGCCCGCCCTCGCCGCTCATGAATTCGCCGATGAAATACTCCACGCACCTTCCGGCGGGAAGATCGGCGCCCAGCGTGCGGCGCAAGATCTCCAGCGCCACGTCGTATTTCGCGGCGAGCAGCGGCGAAGCGGTGAATTGCACCCAGCGGGCGGGCTCGCATTCATCTTCCTCCTCGGGCAGGGGAAGCGGATACCCGGCTGGAGGCTCTTGTCCTTCGGCGCAGGGCAGTGCGCGGTGCGCGTCCAGGGTCTTCTTCCACGCTTCCAGCCCGCACTTCAGCTCGGTGATGGTGAGCCCCTCAGCAAGCTTCGCCCAATCGGCGTCGTCGATGGGTTGGATGAAGCGGAGCAGCAATTGCACCTGGCTGAAATTGAGGCGCCCTTCCTGGTATCCGCGGTCGATGCGGGGAAATCCGGGCAGGCGGCGCTCAATAGCGGCAAGGGCGCGCGCGTGGCGCCCGGTGATGCCGAGCCGTTGCGCCGCGTAGGCGTCGAGGGTGGAATATCCCATGGCCTGATATCCGTCGACCTGGGCGAGCAGCACGAGCCCCTTGCCGATGGCCCGCTGCACCAGCGAGCTACCCCGGGTCAGCACGCGAAGACGCCGGTCGAGGGCGTGGGCGATCTCTTCTTCGTATCTGCGGGCCATGGTACTATTATACAGTGTTTGTCCGGACACGTTAAATCGCGGAGGCGCGAGAAACGTCGTGGTTGCAGGCGTTCTGAAATGCTGGCGAAGTGGTCTGGTAAATTTGCCGGAACTGGGATGCCGGAGGTGTCGCTGTGATTCAGGCCGTGGCGGCAGTTCCGACCGCCTCTTGGGCTTGCGTTGATCCCGGCGAGGTCGGTTCAGTCGTCCGGGTTTTCCAGCAACTCTCGCAAACGCAGAGAGAGGTTACCTGGAAGGTGCTCGTACCAGCGCTCGTCCACGAGGCCAACACTGGCCAGGTTTCAGAATGTGCACCTGATCCTTGCGGCGAAAGGACGTGAGCTTCATTCGAACGAGCGCCTCAAGTGAAATCACGCGGAACGGTCCCGCCGACTCCGACTCGCTCACGTCCGGGGCTGGCTCCGCATAATCGGGGCGCACTTCGTCATGGGACAGGATGGTGCGAGCCGTGGAGAATGTCCGCGCACGGCTGAACCGTGCCGCCGCCTTGGAGTCGGCCGGCGTGCCCTACGTAACCGTTGGTGGCAACGCCGTGGCGGCATGGGTTTCGCGCGTGAATGAGGCCGCGGTCCGCAACAACACCCAGGATGTGGATCTCTTGCTGCGACGCGCTGATCTCTCTCGCGCCCGATCGGCGCTGGAGGGGGCCGGGTTTGTGTTTCGCCATGTCGCCGGCATCGACAGGTTCCTGGACGGTCCGTACAGCACAGCACGGGGTGCCACGTTGTCTGTTTCGTGACGGATCCGGAAGCGCCTCTCTTCGTGCGGTGTCACGCGCGCTGATCACAGGAACGGCGGAGCCCGATTCCGCCCGCGCCTCCCAGCCGTTGCGCTCGGTGGGTCGGTTCAACACTCAACGACTCAACGCGACTCGGCGTCAGTCGGAAGCTGCGATTCGGACTGCAGCGTCATGGGCTCTCGACAGCTCACCCGCTCGGAAAGAACTGCGAGTGCAGTCGCATCAACGCTTCGACGTGGAGGCTCCAGGCGGCGCTCATGCGCATCCGCGCGGCCATGTCGCGGATGCCTCGCCGCCGTAATACAGGTCAAGAAACGTCCGTAGCTCGGGCGACAACCTGCGCATGGGCCTGCAAGACGGCTGCAAGACGCTTTCGACAGTCCTTGTTCCAGGCTTGCGAGAAACCCTGTTCCGTAGCGTCGGGGTCCGGTAGCTCCTCCACGACGTCCTGCCAGGAGAGTACCGCGCGAGCGCTCAACCGTTCCTGGAGCCTGCGGACCTCTTCCTCTGGCCACTCGAGCTCTCGGGCCAAAGCCACTAACCCAAGGAGACGTAATGATATTCGGCAACGATCAGTTGACAATGGATGACATACTGAGATGAACCACACGCGCTCCCTTCAAGTACCGCTGTACGTACTACTGTTATTGTATTGCCACGTAGCCCGCCCCAGCTTCGGCTGCGACGACCCGATCGAAGTTGTGCGGAAACATTTCTCCGCATTAAGCATGTCGGAGTTTTCAGTTGCCTATAAATTGCTTTCAAAAGAAACTAGGTCAACCTTACCCCTACCCGACTACATCCGAGGCGTTGGCACCGACTTTTCGCTAGAAGAGCGCCGCGCATTGGCTAACTCATTGATAATAGCCAACCCTCGTGTCGGCATCAATAGTGCAACAGTCGAACTGCTTGGAAGCGGTCCTATCCCTGGAAGAGGTGTCATGCGCTTGATATTGGAGGGTTCCGCCTGGAAAATAACCCTGTGAGCACAACGAGTCTAGGTTCTCGCGAAAGGATCGTTTGTCCAGCAACACGATGTTACCGTGGTGGGCTTTATGAGACCTCGATCGGGTCAGAACGATCTGGTTAGAGCTTGACACTATATAAATATTATAAAGGCCGAGTCCCCTCTCGCGATAAATTGGTTGCCGCTGTAAAGAGGGCGTATACTAACGCGGAGAGCGCCAATGGCAGTATACTATGGCTTCATCAATGGAAGCCGACGCTGCTTGCACTTCCCGAAATTTTGCGACATCTGACGAACCTGGAGTTGAAGGTGGTGAAGTTGCCGAATGTTTGAGCACTGCTGGGCTAGGCTGTGCTTGTGCTGTGACAACCTGTGTTCTTGTGGCGTACGCTGTCGCGGTCGCTGCCATTTTTTTGCCAACGCTACAGAGTGGATTCCGCGGGGATGATTTCACCCTGCTTCATGAGGGTTATCGCATGCAGACGGTAGCAGATCTCCTTACCCCCTATTCCGGCTATCTACTGCGGTCGGAAAGTCTATTTATTGCGTTTTCTGTAGCGATTGTTATGATTTATTGCCGACATTGCAGGTACGGCAAGAGAGCGGATGGTGGACCCCGTCCGGCATCTTGCAGAGCTTGAAACACCCGGTCTTCAAGCACCCGGAATACGTGGAGTCGTTTACGCTGGGCTATCAGCGCTGCCTCATTGTGCTGGCGCTTTTCGCCGCGCTGAGATATCGGCGGCGCCTTCGCCCTATGTGGCACTTGATCGTGCCCGCCGTCGTGCTCACCGCGATGTATTCAATGATCCACATGGAAGGCCGCTACCTTCTGTCCGCCGTTCCTGCGCTCTGCGCGATGGCGACCGTCGCGGCCGTCGGTGGCGAGCGCGACTCTGATCCAACGTCCGCTTGCACGCTCCTCGGGCCACATGCTACACTAGCACCGTGTTTTGGAATCCCATGCGGCATTTCGGGGGTTGAGGCGTGACCGAAGAGCCAGAGCCGCACTCACCCGCCGCCGAGTCCGCGGTCCAGAGGCCTCCAGCGGAGCCTGAGCCCGAGCCGGAAGAGCCTCCCAGGCCAGACCCGCCTCCCGTGACGCCACCCGTGGTCGCTTCCGCGCCCACGCCACCCGTGGTCGCCCCCGCCCCCAATGGCGTGCGTCGACCCGAGCGCGTGCGCCGCCCCGTGGCGTGGCGCTCCTACGTGGGGTGGTTCGCTTTCTTCTGGCTGGTCACCATCGGCTGCATGGTCTGGCTTGGCAAAGAGGGCCTCCCGATGGGCGCCGACAAGGAAGAAGCCGTCCGCCACGCCATCAAGGCCGGCATCGGGCTGCTGGTCGCCGGCCTGCTCACCTTCGCCTTCCCCATCGCGCTGCTCGACGAGTCCTCGCACGCCGAGCGGAAGTGGTGGCTGGCATGGCTGTGGCCGCTGGCAATGATCGGAATGATCGCCGTCGACGCGCTGGCCGTGGGGGTTGCCCTGCTGCCCGCCGTGAAGGTCCTCCAGGCCGACTGATCGCCGCTTGACAACCCTCCTCATCGTTGCACTCCTGATCCTGGCCAGCGCGTTTTTCGTGGCGGCCGAGTTCGCCGCGGTCGCCGTCCGCAAAGTGCGCGTCGAGAACCTCGCCGAGGAAGGCGACCCCCGCGCGAAACTGCTGCTCCGCAACATCGAGGACGATCGCGCCCTGGACCGCTTCGTGTCCGCCTCCCAGGTCGGCATCACCTTCACCAGCCTCTTCCTGGGCATCTTCGGCGAGAAAAGCCTCTCCGCGCAGCTCGTGCCAATCCTGATGGATTTCGGCGAACTGGCCGAGAACGTCGCGCTCCCCGTCGCCAGCGGCATCGTGCTGCTGCTCCTCACCATCGCCCAGGTGATCTTTGGTGAGCTGGTTCCCAAGGCAGTCGCCATGCGCTACCCCGAGACCGTGGCGTTCTTCGTCGTCTATCCGATGTACTTCGTGCTCAACACGCTGCGCCTGTTCATCGGCATCCTCACCTTCACCGGCACCGCGATCCTGAAGCTGCTCGGCGTGCCCGTCACCTACGAGCGCCACGTCCACTCGCCCGAAGAGATCGAGCTGCTTCTCATCCAGGGGCGCAAAAGAGGGGAGCTGGACGACGAGGAGCACCGCCGCCTGCGTCGCGTCCTGCGCTTCGCCGAGCGTCGCGTCCGCGAGGTGATGGTGCCGCGCACCCGCATGAAGGTGCTGCCCCGCGAGGCGTCCCCGGAAACCGTGCTGGAAACCCTCGCCAACAGCCCGTTCACCCGCCTCCCCGTGTACGCCGGCAACCTGGACGAGATCGTCGGCATCGTGCACGTGAAGGACGTGGCCATCCACATGGCCCAGGGCGAGCCGCTCGATGTTGGCACCATCATCCGTCCCGTCCCCCGTGTTCCACTGGCCATGCCGATGGACGATGTGCTCGACGTGATGCGCCGCGAGCGTGCGCAAATGGCCATGGTTCTCGACGAGTACGGTGGAACGGCCGGGCTGGTCACCATGGAGAATCTCGTCGAGGACATCCTCGGCGAGGTGCAGGACGAGTTCGACCGCGAGGCGCCCTCCTTCGCCAGGGTTTCAGAGAACGAGGCCGTGGTGCGCGCCGACCTCTCGCTGGCGGATCTCACCGAGCACATGGAGGTCGAGATCGAGGACGAGGACGTGCACACCGTGGGCGGCCTTGCGATGAAACTGCTGGGCCGCCCGCCCCGCCTGGGCGACCGCGTGACCCACGACGGCTGGACCTTTGAAGTCGAGGAAGTCCGCGGCACGCGCGTGCAGCGCGTCCGCGTACGCTACCAGCCGCCCGCGAAGCCGGAGGAGCACTTCTGATGGAAGTCCTCGTGCTGCTCGCAGTGTCCTTCGTCCTCATCCTCATCAACGGCATCTTCGTGGCCGCCGAGTTCGGCATCATCTCCGTGGCCCGCCCGCGCATCGCCACGCTGGCCGCCGAGGGCTCCAGCGCCGCCCGGCGGGTCAACGAGATTATCACCTCGGCGCCCGCCCAGGACCGCTACATCGCCACCGCCCAGCTCGGTCTCTCGCTGGCCAGCCTGGGCCTGGGGATGTACGCCGAGCACGGGCTGGTGGGCTGGCTGACCCCCCATCTGGAAGGCATCCCCGGCCTGCACGCGCACACCGTGGCGGAAGCGGTGTCCACCGGGCTCGTGCTGGCCGCGCTCACGTTTTTTCACATCGTATTGGGCGAGATGGTGCCCAAGAGCATCGCGCTGGCCAGGCCGGAGAAGACGGCGTTCCTGCTGGTCTGGCCGATGCGGGTGGTGTACGTGGTGTTCTATCCCATCATCGCCATCCTGAACGTGATGGGCAATGCCACGCTCGGCCTGCTGAAGCTCCCGATTTCCGCGGACGTCTCCACCGTGTACTCGCAGGACGAATTGCGGCTCATCTTCGAGGAGAGCCACGAGGAAGGACTCCTTGAGGGGGAGGAGCACCGCCTCATGCAGCGCGTCATCGCGTTCGGCAAGCGCGCCGTGCGCCAGGTGATGGTCAGTCGCACGAAGACAGTGGCGCTCCCCGTCGAGGCCACCGTGGACCAGGCGTTGAAGGTCGTGGCGGCCGAGGGCTACACCCGCTACCCCGTGTACGAGCGCAACATCGACCACATCGTGGGGATGGTCCACGTGAAGGACCTCGTGCGCAGCCGCCTGCGTGGCCCCGGCGACCGTCCCCTGGGAGACCTGAAACGCTACGTTCCACTCGTTCCGGAGAGCATGCTCATCAGCGAGATGTTCGAGAAGATGCAGACCGAGCGCGTGCAGATGGCGGTGGTGCTTGACGAGCACGGCGGCACCGACGGCATTGTCACCATGGAGGATCTCGTCGAGGAGATTTTTGGTGAGGTGCGCGACGAGTTCGACGCCGAGGAAGAGGAGCCGATGGCCCGCCAGGCCGACGGCGACTGGCGCGTGCAGGGCAGCGTCCTCCTTCCCGATCTCGCCGAGGTTCTCGATGTGGACCTCGAGTACGAGGACGTCGAGACCGTGAACGGCCTCATCATGGACCTCCTGGGCCGTCCCCCACGCGTTGGCGACGTGGTCGAGGACCGGGGCGTGCGCTACCAGGTCAATCAAGTCGCCGACAACCTCGTGCTGAGCGCCACGGTCACGCTCCTGAAGCCGCCAGCGGAGGACGAGTGAGCGTCCACCTCGACAACGCCGCGGGTTGCTTTCCGCGACCCAATGCGGTGCGGGAAGCCGTGGCCGAGATGCTCGCGAAGGGCGCCTCGCCCGGGCGGGGATTTTCCGAGGCCGCACGGCACGCCACCGACTCCGTCGAGCAGGCGCGCGGCGCGCTCGCCGAGCTGATCGGCGCGGCGCCGGATCGGGTATGTTTCCTCGCCAACGCCACCGACGCGCTGAACGCCGCCATTCACGGGATCCTCGACGGGGGACGGGTGCTGACCACGGCCCTCGAGCACAACTCCGTGCTGCGCCCGCTGCGCGCCGCCGCGACGTCCGTCGATTTCGTGCCGCTCGACGCCCGCTTTCGGGTGACCCCCGACGCGCTGGAGGCCGCGCTGCAAGACGACGTGCGGCTGGTAGTGGTGCACCACGTGTCCAACCTGCTGGGCTGCGAGCAGGACGTCCGCGCGCTGGGCCGCCTCTGCCGCGCGCGCGGGGTGCCCTTTCTGGTCGATGCCGCGCAGTCGGTGGGAATCCTCGACGTGGACGTGTCGGACATCGATATGCTCGCGTTCTCGGGCCATAAGGGATTGTGCGGGCCGCCCGGCGTGGGCGTGCTCTACGTCGCGCCCGGGATCAAACTGCGGGCCTGGAGGCAGGGCGGCACCGGCGGGCATCGCTCCCAATTGCCCGAGCAGCCAGCGGAGCTTCCCTATCTCCTCGAAGCCGGCACGCTGAACGCGGCCGGCATCGCCGGCGTGCACGCCGGCATCAGCCACCTGCGGGGCGTGGGCATGGCCCGCATCCGCCAGCATCATTTCAACCTGTCGCGCCGCCTGCTGGCCGGACTTGTCGTGCATCCCAATGTCACCGTCTTCAATCCCGACCCCACGGTGGGGATCGTGGCCTTCAACATCGACGGCTGGAACCCGCTGGAAGTGGCCCGCGTCCTCGAC
>VGFD01000026.1 GCA_016868975.1 Armatimonadota bacterium
TCGACCACAACCTCGTGCACAACATCAAGAGCGCCAAGCGCATGGTGGAGCGCGTGCGTCCCGAGGTGTGGGACGTCCTCGAGGAGGTCATCAAGGACCATCCGGTGCTGCTCAACCGCGCCCCGACCCTGCACCGCCTGGGCATTCAGGCCTTCGAGCCGGTGCTGGTTGAGGGCAAGGCGATCCAGATCCACCCGCTGGTCTGCACCCCGTACAACGCGGACTTCGACGGCGACCAGATGGCCGTGCACCTTCCGCTCTCCGCGGGCGCGCAGGCCGAAGCCCGCATCTTGATGCTCTCCGCCAACAACATCCTCTTGCCGTCGTTCGGAAACCCGGCCATGGTGCCCACCCAGGACATGGTGCTCGGCGTCTATTACCTCACCATCGACAAGCACGACTCCAAGGGCCAGGGCAAGCGCTTCTCCAATTTGAACGAGAGTCTGATGGCTTACTGGGCCGGCGAGGTCGAGCTGCAGGCGCCCATCCGCGTGCGCTATGCGCTGCCCACGGAGCCCAGTAACCTGATCCGCGAGACGACCATCGGCCGGCTCATTCTCAACCAGCACATCCAGGATGCAATCCGCCCCACCATCGAGCGGGCCATCGAGGACGCCAGGACGCAATATGCGCACCAGCCCGAGATGCCAGAGCAACCGGAGGTGGGCGACAAGCAGGAGAGCGGGGTCACCCGCGCCATTCGCGACGCCGTAAACGCCGCGCGCAACGCGGAGAAGGGCGCCGACACCGACGAGATCATCGAGAAGTTCCTGTACCGCGTGCTCAATGAGCCGTTCCTGAACGACACGGTGAACAAGAAGGCGATGATGCGGCTCGTGAGCCGCATCCACCGCCGCTTCGGCAACGCCGTCACGGCGCGCTTGCTCGACCAGATCAAGGACCTGGGCTTCGGCTACGCGACCCGTTCAGGCAACACCATCGGCGTGGACGACATCCAGGTGCCACCGGAGAAGCCGGAGATTCTGCGGGCCGCCGACAAGAAGGTCGAAGAGGCCGAGTACTTCTACCGCAAGGGCCTGCTCACGACCGAGGAGCAGCGCCGCCTCTTGACGGGGATCTGGCTGGCCGCCACCAACCAGGTCGAGGAGGCGATGATGCGCCACCTCGACCGCCTCAACCCGGTGTACATGATGGCCACCTCGGGCGCTCGCGGCAACCCGGCCCAGGTAAAGCAGATCGCCGGCATGCGCGGACTGATGGCCGACCCTTCGGGCAAGATCATCACCGTGCCGATTCGCGCGAACCTGCGCGAGGGTCTGTCGGTGCTGGAGTACTTCATCTCCACCCACGGCGCCCGCAAAGGCCTCGCCGACACGGCGCTGCGCACCGCCGACTCGGGCTACCTGACGCGCCGCCTCATCGACGTGTCGCAGGACGTCATCATCCGTGAGACCGACTGCCACACCGAGAAGGGCATCCGCATCGAGGCCGTCGAGGAAGGCGGCGACGTGATGGTCCGCCTCGGGGAGCGCATCTCCGGTCGCGTGGCGGCCGAGGACATCGTGGTCGACGAGACCGGCGAGGTGCTGTGCCCGATCGGCGAGGAGTGCTCCGACGAGGTCGGCGACCTGGTCGAGAAGGCCGGTGGCATCCTGGTCGAGGCGCGCGCGGACGTCATCCGCGGCCGCGTGTCGGCGCGCAACGTCCCCGTGCCGCGCAAAGAGTCCGAGCTGATCGTCCGCGAAGGCGAGCGCATCAGCGAGGAATCGGCGAAAGAGATCATCAACGCCGGCATCAGCCACGTGCGTGTGAAGTCGGTGGCGATTCGCTCGGTGCTCACCTGCGACGCCCGCTTCGGCATCTGCACCAAGTGCTACGGCCGCAACCTTGCCACCGGCAAGCCGATCGAGATCGGCGAGACGGTGGGGATCATCGCGGCGCAGTCGATCGGCGAGCCGGGCACCCAGCTCACCCTGCGCACCTTCCACACGGGCGGCGTGGCCTCGGAGGACATCATCAGCGGTCTTCCGCGCGTCGAGGAGCTGTTCGAGGCACGCAAGCCGAAGGGCTCGTCCCCGATCGCCGAGCACGAGGGCATCGTCAGCATCACCGAAGAGAAGCGCATGCGCAAGATCGTGGTCAAGTCGACCGCCACGGGACAGGAAACGGCGCACCCGGTGCCATTCTCGTCCCGCCGGCTGGTGGAACCCGGCGACCACGTCGACGCCGGAGAGCAGTTGGTCGACGGCGCGCTCAATCCCCACGACGTGCTGCGCGTGCGCGGCGTCGACGACGTGCAGAAGTACCTCGTCAACGAGGTGCAGCGCGTGTACCGCTCGCAGGGCGTGGACATCAACGACAAGCACGTCGAGGTGATCGTGCGCCAGATGCTCCGCAAGGTGCGGCTGGACGACGCGGGCGACACCAAGATGCTGCCCGGCGCGCTGGTGGACCTTGCGGTAGTCCGCGAGGAAACCCGCAAGCTGCAGGAGCGCCGCACGACCGGTGAAGAGGTCGCGGTGCCGACCTACAAGCCGGTGCTGATGGGCGTCACCAAGGCGTCGCTGGCCACCGACTCGTTCCTCTCCGCCGCCTCCTTCCAGGAGACGACGCGCGTGCTCACCGAGGCTGCCATCAACGGCCGCAAGGATCCGCTGCTGGGCCTCAAGGAGAACGTGATCATCGGCAAACTGATCCCCGCGGGCACGGGCATGCCCCGCTACCGCAACGTGGAGATCGAGATGGACCACGTCGAGCCCGAGCCGTATTATACCGGCGACGACGGCGGCATCGCCGAGTGGCGTGAGGAAGACGACGAGTTCGAGGCGCAGATGAGCGGCGCGGAATACGACGAACGCGGCTACGACGACTGATCGTCCGACGTTGATCGCGACGTGAAGTGGTCCAGGCGTTTTCGCCTGGACCATTTTTGAGAGGTTCGGCAAGAATTGTTTACGACGGGCGGCGCAATCGTGGACTGGGCGAGCGTGGCATTGAGCGCCATCTTGTTCATGGTCACGTACATCACGCTGTGGCTGATGTATCGCCAGGTCTACAAGGTCAAGAAGTGGGAGTCGCCCGCGGTCGTATCGTTCATCGTGCACACCCGCCCGTCGGTGTACGTGTCGCTGGTGCTGTTCGCGCTCTGGATCCTGGCGTTTATCCCCAATGCGTATATTCACGGGCCGCTCTGGCACTGGCTGAGCATCCTGTTCAAGATCTCGATGGGCGTGGTGGCCATCGAAGCGGCCACCTCGATCTTCTTCGACTTCATTCTCACCGAGCGCAAGCAGATCGACGTGCCCACGATCTTCCGCGATCTCACCCGGATCGTGTTGTACATCGCGGGCCTCCTGGTCGTGCTGAACTTCGTGCTGAACGTTGACATCACGCCCCTGCTGACCGGGTCCGCGATCATTTCGGTGGTCATCGGTCTCGCGCTGCAAGAGTCGCTGGGCAATCTCTTCAGCGGCATTTTCTTGCACGGCTCCAAACCGTTTGCACGCGGCGACTGGATCCGCATCGGTGACCGCGAGGGCGCCGTGGAGAAGGTCGACTGGCGGTCCACCGCGATTCGCACGAATTACGGCGACTACGTGATTCTGCCCAACTCGGTCATGGCCAAGGAAGTCATCGTCAACTACTCCGCCCCTACCCGACTCACCGCGCGGCGCGTGCTGGTGGGCGTGCATTACAAGCACAACCCGGCCAAGATCAAGAAGATTCTCATCGAATGCGCGCTGCAAACCCAGAAGATACACGCCGAGCCGCGTCCGGTGGCCAGGATTATCGAATACGGAAACTTCTCGGTAAACTTCGAGCTGAAGTTCTGGATCACCGACTACGAGGACCACCCGAACATCTGCGCCAACGTAATGGAGCGCGTCTGGTACAATTTCAAGCGCCAGGATGTCGAGATCCCCTACCCGCACCAGGTGGAAATCCATCATTACGAAAACGAAGTGGCCGAGCCGGAAGCGGCCCACATCGCGCTGCTCAAGCGCATCGACTGGATGAGCGAGTTTTCCGACGAGGAGTTGCGCTACCTGGCTTCCCGCTTGAAGCTGCTCACTTATGCCGGAGGCGAGCCCATCATCCGCCAGGGCGAGCGCGGCAAGTCATTCTACGTGATTAAATACGGCAAGGTGCAGATTCAGGCCCGCGACGAAGACGGCAAGCTGTTTTTCACCAAGGACATGGGCGGCGGCGAATTCTTCGGGGAATTCTCCTTGCTGACCGGAGAGCCGCGCACGGCCACCGTGGTGGCGCTCGAAGAGTGCGAGCTGCTGCGGCTGGACAAGGAAGCCTTCCGCAAGGTCTTCCAGGACAATCCCAAGGCCGACGAGCTGATTACCCAGGTCATCGCCCGCCGCCAGGAGCTTGCCCAGGAGAAGGACGCGGCCGCCAACCGAGGCCAGACCCAGCGGCTGCAGGCGGAGAAGGAGTCGTCACGCACGCTGATGCTCAAGAAGATCCGCGACTTTTTCTCCTATTAGGGGCTGCGGACTTCCGAGCTTGAAGGTGTCGGAATTTCAAAATGTTAGCAGCACCCGCTTGACGGACTCCACGTCCGCCATGTCCTCCAGCACCACGTCGGGCGCGTGGGCGCGCAGGGTTTCAACGTCCTGGTGGCCGGTCGCCACCGCCAGGACGCGGGCGCCGATGGCCTTCGCGCAGGCGATGTCTCGGTCGGTGTCCCCCACCACCCAGGTGTCCCGCGCCGCGAACGCGCGCCCGTAGTGCGCGGCCGCGCGGGCCAGGGCGAGGGCGCCCAGGGCATTGCGATCGTGGCTGTCAGAGCCGTAGGCGCCGATCGGGAAATAGCGGTTGAGGTCAAAGGCCGCCAGCTTGATGCGGGCGGTGACTTCCAGGTTTCCGGTCAATAATCCCAGGCTGGCGTGGGGCTGCAGCGCGTCCAGCAGTGAGGGAATCCCCGGCTTCACCGCGCGGCGCTCGTCGGCGCGCTCCATCTCCTCGCCGAGACACTCCGCATAGCGGCGCCAGACCTCGGCTTCCACCCGGGCCCGCTGGCCGTTCGTCGAAACACCGGCCGCGTCGAAAATCTCGTACAGGATGGCCGGGTCGGTCTTCCCGCCGGGATTCACCCGGATGGCCGTCATGTCAATGCCGGCCACCTCCAGGATCGCCTGCGCCATGCAGCGCAACCCCGCCCCCGCGGTGAAGATCAGCGTCTGGTCGATGTCAAACAGGATGAGCCGCGACGCGTCGCTCGACAAAGTCGGAAACCACTTTCTCCAGAGTCGCCAGGGGCAGCGCGCCGTGACGCAGCACCTCGTCGTGGAACGCGCGCAGGTCGAATCTCGCGCCCAGGGTTTTCTCAGCGTGATCCCGCAGGCGCAGAATCTCGCGCATGCCCACCGCATACGACAGCGCCTGGCCGGGCCAGATGATGTACCGATCGATCTCGTTGTAGATCTCCGGCTCGGTCAGTCCGCTGTTCTCCTTGAAGAAGGAAAACGCGCTATCCCGCGTCCAGCCCAACGCATGCATGCCGGTGTCCACGACCAGCCGGCAAATTCGCCACGCCTGGAAAATCAGCATGCCAAAATACGACAGGTCGTTCTTGTACATGCCCATCTCGACGCCGAGGCGCTCGGTGTACAGCGCCCAGCCCTCGATGTAGGCGTTGAAGTCGCTGTGCCGGCGAAAATCGGGCAATTCCGTCTGCTCCATCGCCAGGGCAATCTGCAGATGGTGCCCGGGCACGGCTTCGTGCAGCGTGAGCGCCGTCATCTGGTAGCGCGGGCGGCTCTCCGGCTGGTAGGTGTTCGCGTAGTACGTGCCGGGCCGGCTGAAGTCGTCCGGCGGGCTGTAATAATACGCGGCCACGCAATCCCGCTCCCGGTATTCCTCGATGGGCTTCACGATGCAGCCCACCCGGGGCAGGCGGCCGAAATACTTAGGCAACAAGGCCTGCGCCTCGTCGAGAATTTCCCGATAGCCGTTGAGCAGGTCCTCGCGCGAGGTCGGGCAGTTGGCCGGATCCTTGCGGATATTCTCCAGAAACACCGGGAGGTCGCCGTCGTGCCCCAGGCGGCGCGCCACCGCTTTCATCTCGCCCTGCACGTCGCGCAGCATCGCCATTCCGAGGTCGTGGATCTCCTGCGGCGTCAGCGCGGTCGTGGTGTGGCGCCGCACTCGGAAGGCATACGCCTCCGGTCCGCCGGGCAGGCTCGAAAGCCCGACCGCTTCACGCGCCGGATAATCCGCCTGCAAGAACGTGAGAAAGCGCTCGAACGCCGGATACACCGACTCTCGAATCGCGGCCTCCACCGCCTCGCGCAACCGCGCGCGGTCTGGCACGGGAGGCGCGTCCTCCGGATCCGCGGAAGGCGGCAGCAGCGGGGACTCCGCGACCGCGATAGCCAGCAGATCTCGCAATTGCCCGCGCACGCGCTCCGCCGCCACGGCCGGCGCCGTCCGCCCGGCGGCCACGCCGGCCCGCAGGTTCTCGAGATAGTCGTCCATGTACTTCGTGAACGACCGGTAGCGCACGGCAAGGTCCTCGAAATCCTTCGCGGACTTCAGAGGATGGTAATTGATCAGCTCCTGGAGCCACACTTGCGGCCCCATCAGCTGGTCGAGCGCCCACTGCTCGAAGTGATGAATGCGCTCGCCAAGCTGGTCCTCAAGAGCGCGGCGGAGAATCAAGACGGTGATCGCTTCCTCATCGCCAAGAATAACCCGGCCCGTCTCCACCGCGGCTTGCAGTTGCGCCACGCGGGTGCCCAGCGCATTCAGCTCGGCGATCTGTTGATGGCGTCCCCTCACCGACACGTCGGGCAGGCGATCGTTGTAGCGGAAATCCGCGAGATAGGTCGCGTACGTCGGCTCGGCGCGGAGCAGCCACTCCCAGTAATCGTGGGCCAGCGTTTGCACGTCGGCGTTCATGACAACGCTCTGGCGGGCTCGAGAGCCGCCACGAACTGCCGCACGGCGTCGGGCTCGGCCACCGGCATCGGGAAGTGCGCCAGGACCCGGTCGTACACGCCGCCGTAGCGCTCAAGCAGGGTGTCCGCGAGGCGCTCGAACGGCGCGCGCACGGCAAACGCGTCCACCACCTCGTCGGGAATCAGGCGCGCCATCTCCTCCCACTGGTTCTCGCGCGACAGGCGGTGCAGCTCCTTGTGCAGCTCCTCGTGGCCGAGAATCGCCAGGACTTCGCCGTAGGCCGGCGTCGATCCGTAGAAGGCGATCTGCTGGCGCACCTTTCCCTCCAGGGCGCGCTGCGACTTCTCGTCACCGGTGATGATGAAGACCGGCGCGATCACGTTGAAATCCGCGCGGGTGCGGCCGGAGGTTTTCAGGCCGCGCTCAATCGCCGGCCGCGTGACCTGCTCGAAATACGCGCGATTGGTGAAGGGGTGCATCATGAAACCGTTGGCCAGCTCGCCGGCCAGCTCGGTCATTTTCGGACCCACCCCGGCCAGGACGATGGGAATCTCCGGATGCTCGATGGGACCCGGATTGAAAAAAGGCGTCAGCAGCGTGAGCCGGTAATACTTCCCCTCGAAGCGCAGGCGGTCGCCTCCCTGGAAGGCGGCCCAGATGGCGCGCAGCGCGAGCATCATCTCCCGCATCTGCTCGACCGGCTTGTCCCACGGCATGGAGAACCGTTTCGTGATGTGGGCGGCCACTTGACTGCCCAGGCCCAGAATGAAACGTCCTTTGGAGTAGGCCGCCAGGTCCCAGGCCTCCTGGGCCAGGGTCATCGGGCTGCGCGCCAGGGCCACGGCCACGCCCGTCCCCAGCTCCAGGCGCTGCGTGTGCTCGGCGGCCAGCAGCAGCGGGAAGAAGGGATTGTGCCCGGTGTCGAGCGTCCACATCCCGTGCAGGCCAATGCCTTCGGTGCGCTTCGCGGCCTCGACCACGTGGCCGGTGGTCCCATGAAAAACGGCGTCAAACTTCACTTTGTAAACTCCTCGTTCAGGCTCGGGGCTCGGGGACTTCGGCGGCCCCGCAGGGACTCCCCTGTGCCCATTCGAAGTGAAAGGCTTCCAATGTTGGAGGGCGACCGCGCTTGAATCTGGCGTACGACCACAAGGCGTTCTACGACGAAGTCTTTGACGAGACCGGGCAGCCGCGGCCCCATTACCGCGCCCTGGTGCGCCGCTTCACCGACCTCTCCGAGGAAGACATGAACGAGCGCGGGCGACTGCGCGACGAGTCGTTCGCCACCCTGGGCATCACCTTCACCCTGGCCAACGACCTGGAGCGCCCCTTCCCGCTCGACCTGATTCCGCGCATCATTCCGGCCCGCGAGTGGGCCCGCCTGGAGCGCGGGCTGGTGCAGCGGGTGCGCGCGCTCAACGCCTTCGTGGACGACGTCTACAACGAGCGGCACGCGCTGCACGACGGCATCGTCCCGTGGTCGCTGGTGCTCTCCGCGAAGGGATATCGGCGGCCCATGGCCGGCTACTCGCCGCCCTCGGGGGTGTGGGCCCACGTGGCCGGCATCGACCTGGTGCGCGACGAGAACGGCGAGTACTGCGTCCTGGAGGATAATCTCCGCGTGCCCTCCGGCGTCTCCTACGTGCTGGAAAATCGCGGCGCCATGAGCCGCGTCTTCCCCCGCCTGTTCTCCGACGGCTATCGGGTGCGCTCGGTGGACACCTATCCCACCGCGCTGCGCCGCGCGCTGGCCAGCATCTCGCCGCGCGGCATCACTGACCCCACGGTGGTCGTGCTGACGCCGGGGATTTTCAACTCGGCGTATTTCGAGCACGCCTTCCTGGCACGCCAGATGGGCGTCGAGCTGGTCGAGGGACGGGATCTCGTGGTGCTTGACCATTCCCTGTTCATGCACACCACGCATGGTTTGCAGCGGGTGGACGTGATTTACCGACGCATCGACGACGAATTTGTCGATTCGGTGGTATTTCGCCACGACAGCATGCTGGGGGTTCCCGGGCTCTTGTCCGCGGTGCGGGCCGGCAACGTCACCATGGCCAACGCCATCGGCACCGGCGTGGCCGACGACAAGGCGATTTATCCGTTCGTCCCGGCGCTGATCCGGTATTACCTGGGCGAGCAGCCCATCCTCAAAAACGTCACCACCTACCTGCTGGAAAATCAGGAAGAGCGCGACACTGCCCTCAAGCGCATGGACCAGCTCGTCGTCAAGGCGGTCGGCGAGGCCGGCGGCTACGGAATGCTGATCGGTCCGCGCGCCACCGAAAAAGAGATCGTGGATTTCAGGAAGCGCGTGCAGCAAGATCCGCGCAATTACATCGCGCAGGAAGTCGTGAAATTATCGCGCGCGCCGGTCTACAACGAGGGGCGCGTGTATCCGGCGCACGTCGACCTGCGTCCGTTCGTGGTGACCGGCGCGCACGGCTCGTTCGTGCTCAGCGGCGGCCTCACCCGGGTGGCGCTGGTCGAAGGATCGCTGGTGGTCAACTCGTCGCAGGGCGGCGGATCGAAAGACACCTGGGTTTTGGAAAAATGAGCCAATCCAAGGGCTTCCATCATTCGGATCGCCGGCTGGCGGTCAGAAAGGCCCGCCAGCGTTGGCGGTCATCCTGTTAATGCTCGCACGAATTGCTGAAAACATCTACTGGCTGGGCCGCTACATCGAGCGCGTCGACGACACGCTGCGCCTCCTTGAGGTGCAGGAGGAAACCGCCAGCGAGGCCGACGCGCGCCCCTGGTCGGACGTCTTCCAGGTCAGCGGAGTGGACCACCAGGGCAAGCGGCGCGGGGACGTCATCGAAGTGCTGGTGCGCGGCGATGGCTCGCACTCTTTGCGGACGTGCGTGCGCATGGCCCGGGAAAACGCGCGGGTGGTGCGCGATCGGCTCACCCTCGAGGTGTGGACCGCCATCAACGGGTTTTACCTGGGATTGGAGCGCCGCGCGCCGCGCGCCGACCTGGGCACGCCGGACATCCTCTACGACTGGATCCGCGAGCGCTGCGACCTGATCTGGGGCACCATCGACAACACCCTGGTCCGCGACGAGGGCTGGGCGTGGCTGTCGGTGGGGCGCCAGATCGAGCGGACCAACATGGCCGCCCGCACCCTGCTGGTGATGATGGGCGGGCTGATCGAGCCCGACGAGCGCACCATGCACAACTGGCTGACGCTGCTCCGCTTCGTGTCCGGCAGCCACGCGTTCCGCCGGGTGTCCAGCGGAACGCCGCGCGCCACCGACATCATCGCCTTTGTGATGCGCTCGCCGGTGTTCCCAAGGTCCCTGGCGTACTCGGTGAAGGAAGCGCACGCCGCCCTCAAGGCGGCCGGCCACCAGGAAACCCGCGCCGCGCGCCGCCTCATGCGCCTGCACGCCGAGCTGGATTTCCTCAATCCCAGCCAGGTGACCGCGCGTCCCGACACGCTGCTCAAGCAATTGCTGCGCGGACTGGACGCCGTTCACTCCGACCTTCAAGAGGAAATCTTCGGATTGGAGCCGGTGCTGATGAGCCGGGAATACAACAGTGCGCTTTGAAGTCGAGCACTCAACCAGGCTCACCTACGGCGGCGAGGTCGCGCGCAGCTACAATCAAGTGCACCTGCGCCCGCTCGACACGCCCACCCAGCGGCTGCTGCGCTACGACATCAGCATCGACCCGATGGCCACGCCGCTGCGCCACACCGATGCGTTCGGAAACCTCGTGGAGAGCTTCAGCATTTCAACTCCGCACAGCCGGCTGCACGTTCGCACCCGCTCGTCGGTGGAAGTCTCGCAGCCCATCCCCGTGGACGAGGGGCCGGATTGGGAGACGCTCGATCGCCTGCGCGCCGAGGGTCCCTGGTACGAGCTGACCCTGCCCAGCCGCTACGTGGACTCCCGGGTGGACGCGGCCACGGCCCGCGCGCTGCGGCGCCATCCCCGGCCGGCCGACGCGGCCCGCGCGCTGGCCCTGCAGATCCGCACCCGATTCGTGTACGATACCACCGCGACCTACGTGGGCCGCACCACCCGCCAGCTCCTGGAGGACGGCCGCGGGGTGTGCCAGGACTATGCGCACTATTTCTGCGGGGTGGCGCGCGCGGCGGGCATCCCGGTGCAGTACGTGAGCGGATACCTGGCCACCGAGGAGCTGAGCAGCACGCCGGCCAGCCATGCCTGGGTGGAAGTCGTGTGGCCCAACGGCGGCGTGCTGGAGCTGGATCCGACCAACGGCGAGAACCATCCCGAGCGCCGCATCCGCGTGGCGGTGGGGCGCGACTACGACGACGTGGCGCCGCTCAAGGGCGTGTACTTCGGACTGGCCGACCAGCACCTCGACGTCTCCATTGAATTGCGCGCCAGCGGGGATGATCTTACCCGGCGGCCCAACCACCGGGTTCTCGCCCGCCGGCGGGTGGAGCGGTACGCCGTGCAGAGCGCGCAGGCCGCCCAGCAACAGCAGTAGTCAGGGGTCGGCATCGCCTGCTTCCAGCCGTATTACCGCCTGTCTGCAACAGGCTCTAGTCCTTTTGAGGGCCTTGAGGACCGATCGGCCGGCCGAAACATCCTCATGATGGACGCATGAACATGCGACCTGGGTCGCAATTAGCGGCCAACCCGGGTCGGAGGCGCGGTGGAAGACCTTCGGGTACAATGGTCTTGTCGGGACTCAGGGAACTACGTACTGCCCTCCTAAAATAGGCCACGTGCAGGAGTCCGAAGTTCCTCGGGTTAGCGCAAAATAGAGAACATAGACGCACAGAGGACAAGGACGTCCGGCGAGCCGCGGTTACAGAAAATTCGAGCGGACGCCGAGACAGCAAGGAACTGAATTGCCGTGTGGCCCGTCAGTCACTTTCGTAAAGGACCTCGCACCAGCGACTCCGAGGAGATGACCCGCCTGTCGTGTATTCTGCACTTCCTGGCGCGGCGCAACGACCACGACGAGGGGTTCGTGGTCACCACCCAGTGCCTCTCCACCAGCCAGTTCGAGTATTTCACCCGGGCAAACGTCCAGCCGGGCGAAGTCCTTCGCTTGAAGGTCGTTTCCGGGCCGCACGTGCTCGAACTGAAAGCGGTCGTGCAGACCGTGATGGAGCCGGGGCAGGTCGGCTACGGCGGCCGCGGGCCGATGATGAGCTTCCTCGACCTGACCGACTACGAGCGGCGCGTGATCTACAACATGGTGCAGCGCTTCCGCGCGCCCATCGCGGCTTCGGAGGCGTTCGGGGCGTAGTTCTTGACCTGCATGCTATACTAGTGTGCAATCAGCAAGAGGTGCGCGGCATGGATCCGGTCCGCCTGTCCAACAACCTGTTGCCCCCGACCCTTCCCGTGCACCCGCGCGAGGCGCAGCCGGCTGTCCTGGAACCCGCCGTGATCGGCGACGCGGTTGCCCTGGGTCCCATTCCCACCCTGCCGACCGAGACCGCTCCACTGCCTCAACCAACCGTCACGGTCGCCCGGACGCCGCAGCCCGCCATCCCCATGACCCTGACCGAGGGGACCCAGACCCCGGCCGGCGCCGCGCCGTACACCTATCCCAGCGGCCCCAACGGACCGCGCACGCCCGAGTCGCGGATAGTGGCCGACCGCTGCCGGGAAATCGCGTTCAGCGGCCGCCCACTCCAGGATCGCGCGAAAGAGATCGGCGACATTCTCGTGGAGGCCGTGGACGGGGCGAACTCCCCCAATCCCGCCTGGGAAATAGCCACCTCCGAGCAGGTGCGGCTCTTCGTGCTGGAAACGCTGGAGCACACCGACGCCATCCGCCGTCTTGGAGAATTGCGCGGCCTGGATTTCCACGAGCACGATTTTGAGGGCGACACCAGCAAGTTCAATCCGGAGATCACCCGGTTCCTTGCCAGGCCGGGCCGCGACGATTCGGTGAAGTGGGTCATCAACGAGCACAACGCGGCGCCCCATCACCACCTCTGGAAAGACCCCAACGCGAACGCCGACGACCTGCGCGAAGGCGCCACCGATGTTCGTCCGCGAGTCCGATCCCCGGCACGCCAGCGACGATCCGCTCTACGAGCCGCCGGTTCCGGCCGGCGCCACCGCCCTGGTGGTCAAGGTTTCCATCGATCACCTGCGCGTGCGTCTCGACGACCCGAAACTCTCCCGCGAGCCGGTAAAACTCTGGCAGGACGGATTGTTTCCCGATCAGGCCACCAACACCATCAGCGCGCTGCAAAAATTATAGTTTCTTGAAGCGCAGCATGTAGGTGGTGTCGTCGAAGCGCTCCTCGTTTTCCAGGCGAAAGCCGTTTCTCTCGACCTGCGCCTTCACGCGCTGCGGCGTGATCTGGTGCGGCTGGTTGAAGATCTCCAGGTGGCCGCCTCCGACCAGCGCCTTGCGCACGCTGGCCAGGAAAGGCACCACGTTTTTCTGGTAGCGCTCCCCGAACGTGGGGTAGGTATTGTCGATGATGTAGCGGTACGTCGGAAACATGAAGACGTGATCCACCGAATTTTCCGGCAAGGAGACGTCGTTGAATTTCGACTGCACGGTGGTGATGTTGTGGATGCCCCAGGCCGGCCCGACCTCGGCAACAAAGTGCAGCACGCCGGCCTCGATGTCCACCGCGTACACGCGGCCGCCGGGCCCCACCTTGCGGCCGAACTCGTAGCAGAACCAGCCGGTGCCGCAGCCAATGTCGGCGGCGCGCTCGCCTTCCTTCAACCCCATTGCGGCGATAAATCGATCGGACTCGGCACGGCGCCACTCGCTGAGGTGTCCGCCGCCCTCGAGCACCTGGCGCGGGGCTTCGAAGGAATCCTCCGGCTTCGTGGGGAGCGGCTGATTCTCGTCGCTGGCGAAGGTGACCGGGCGGCCTTCCTTCTTGAACAGCTCCGCGTCCCTGGAACGGTTGCCGGTCCAGGGTCCGGAGGGCTTGCTGGGGGGACTGCCTGGCGCGTCCTGGGCGCAGCGAAATCCCACCAGGCTGCTCAGCACGTCGCCCATTTTTGGATAGAAATTCGACACGCGCATCCACCCTCGATAAGGGAGCCAGCAGCCGCCCTTCACCACGTAATACCGGTGCTGGTCGGCGTCGGACGGACGAAAGCCGAAGTGCTCGAAGGCTGGCGCGGTAAAGCGATCCGCGGTCCACTGGAAGACGTTTCCCACCATGTCGTTCGCGCCGTACGGGGAGGCGCCCGACGGCACGCTGCCCGCCGGAGCCGGCCCGCGCTCCGGCGGGGCGACGCGGGACGGATCAAAGGTATTTCCCCAGGGCCACAGACGGCCGTCGGTGCCCCGCGCGGCCAGCTCCCACTCGGCCTCGGTGGGCAGCCGCTTGCCTTTCCAGCGCGCGTAGGCGGCCGCGTCGTCCCAGGACACTTCCGTCGCGGGCAGGTTTTCCGCGGGCGGGTTCGCCGGGAGCCTGCGCTTCGTGGCGCGGGCAAATTCGGCGTAGTCGCCGACCGTGACCAGATTTTCGTCGATGAAGAATGGTGCGACGGTGACGGTGCGGCGCGGCGCCTCGAGCGCCGACTCGTCGCTCCCCATCTTGAAGGTTGCCCCGGGAACGTACACCATGCCGGGCGGCGCGGGCGGGGGGGTATGCGCCCAGCGCCACGCGAGCAGGCCGAGGTAGGCGCACAACAGCACGCAGAGTAAGAGGTCCAGACGGCGCATGCGATTTCACGCGTTCCGCACAAGGGGCGTCCTCCCCTACCCGCGCCCTCCCCTACCCGCGCCCTCCCCTACCCGCGCCCTCCCCTACCCGCGCCCTCCCCTACCCGCGCCCTCCCCTACCCGCGGGGAGGACGGTGCGGGGAGGACGGTGCGGGGAGGACGGTGCGGGGAGGACGGTGCGGGGAGGACGGTGTGGGATTATCCTTTGACGTAATCGTCCCACTTGTTGAAGAGCTTGTCCTGGGTCTTGGCTCGATTTACGGTGACCTCTTGCTGCATCTCGAAGACTTTGGTCTGGACGTCCTGCATGATCTTCCAGCGCTCCATCTGTGACTTTTGCGCGCTGGCCTGCATCTGCGCCCCGATGGTCAGGGCGTTCTGGTAGTCGTTCTGCCGCATTTGCTGTACGGCCATGAGGTCGGAAAGCATGGCGTTTCTCCTTTCAGATTCGCCTGCTCTCCTCGCAAGGGCCCTGGGGTGCCTCATCATCGGCTGCGCGTGTTACACGGGTATGTCCGTGGTTTGAACGAATTGTGAACTTTTTTCAGGGCTTGCCGGGCGGCTCGGTGAGATCCCAGGCGTCCAGCCACTCGCGGCGCTCCAGGCGGGCGCCGTGCTGCTTGACGAGGCGCTGCTCGAAATCCGCCATGTGGCCGGCGCCGTAGAACAACGCAAGGCTGCGGCGCCCGGCCTTCAGCTCGCGGGCCAGCACCCGCAGCGCCTTCCCGTTGCGCCCGGCGATGATCGACGTCCCCATCACCGAGTTCATCACCTCGTCCACGTCCTCGAAGCTGGAAGCGAAAACCCGCCGCAAGATGCGCTGCTCCTGTGGAGTCGGCGGTCGGCCCAAAAGCGCGAATATATCGATTTTCTCCAGCTCGCGATCATCGACGGTCCCGGGATTTTTCATCGCGACCTGGAGCACGCGCATCAACAGCGTCATGGGCGTCTCGCCGCTCTTCTCCATGGCGGCGCGAAACTCGCTGGAAGTCATGTCGGCGTGTACGAAATTCCGCGCGCCGTAATTAACGCCGCGCAATTGAAATTCCAGCCCGAGCAGATTGCACAGGATCATCTGCACCTGCGACAACAGGGACACATCGCCGCCGTCGCGGGGGATTTCGACGGGGCCGCGGGGCGCTTTCCCGGTTCCCCCGTCGTCGAGGATCAGCTCGTAGAGCACCGCGTCGTAGCCGCGAAAGCGCTCGTTCAAGCCCTGGTAGTACTTGCGCTCGCCGACGTGGACCACGGACACGAGATCCACGCGCTGCCCGGCGGGCAATACGAAGCGCGCCACGCAGGTCTGCATGGCGCGCGGCTGTTTCTTCGCGTCGCGCGCCACGCGGATGTACGGGTCCCTGGCGAGCGCCGGCAGGGCCAGCAATCCCAGGAGGGACGCGATCAGGCAGAGCCGCTGGTGGACGCGCATTCTCCGAATATTCGCGGTCGGGCCGCACACTTCCCACGGAAGAGAAAAAACGCCCCTGGGGGGCGCCTCTTCGCAGCTAGGCCTGAGTCGACGAAACCAGCTCGTACGCCTCTGGGCGGCGGTCGCGGTAGAACTGCCAGACGTTGCGGACTTCCTGGATCATGTCGAGATCCAGGTCGGCCACCACAACCTCATCGCGGTCGCGGCTGCCCTCGGCGATGATCTGCCCGCGCGGGTTGCAGAAGTAGGACTGGCCGTAGAACTCGCCGATGTCCCAGGGCTTCTCGTGGCCCACGCGGTTGATGGCGCCCACGAAGTAGGCGTTGGCCACGGCGTGCGCGGGCTGCTCCAGCTTCCACAGGTACTCGCTCAGGCCGGCCACCGTGGCGGAGGGGTTGAACACGATCTCGGCGCCGTTGAGGCCCAGCGCGCGGGCGCCCTCGGGGAAGTGGCGGTCGTAGCAGATGTACACGCCCACCTTGCAGAACTGCGTCTGGAACACCGGGAAGCCCAGGTTGCCGGGCTTGAAGTAGAACTTCTCCCAGAAACCCGGGTGGCAGTGCGGGATGTGATGCTTGCGGTACTTGCCCAGGTAGGTGCCGTCCGCGTCGATCACGGCGGCGGTGTTGTAGTACACGCCGGTGATGTCCTCTTCGTAGATCGGCACCACGATGACCATCCCGTGCTTCTTCGCCAGCTCTTGCATGAGCTTCGTGGTGGGGCCTTCGGGGATCTTCTCGGTGAGGCTGTACCACTTCGCGTTCTGCTCGGCGCAGAAGTAGGGGCCGTAGAACAGCTCCTGCAGGCACAGCACCCGCACGCCCTTCTGCGCGGCGTCCTCGATCAGCTTGACGTGCTTGTCGATCATGGCCTGCTTGATGGCTTCGGTGGTCTCGCCGGCCTCTTTGACGTTTGCGGCCTGGATGAGGCCGCCGCGAACGATGCGTGCCATTGGTGCTGAACCCCTTTCGTTGCGAGCGCGTAGTGGCGGGTCGGGGGGACTCCCCCTGGATCAGATCCCCGTGGAGGGTGCTGGGACCCCGCGAGTATTGGCGCACGCCTCTTCAGAGTCCTTTACCGTGGCCGCGTTGGGGAGGAGGGAGCAGGCGACGGCAGCCCGTTGCGCGCAGGGCGTCCTGGTTAGCGCCTGGTTTCAACTGGCCAACCTGCGCTCGACCTCGAGCCGCCACGTCTCCAACGCGTCGAGCCTCGACTCCTGATCGCGGAACGCCTCGGCTACCTAGTTGAAGCGCTGCTGAAATCTGCCCAGGGCTTCCAGTACCGCGACGTCTTGCTTCGCCGTCTCCCTCTGCACGTCGTTGACCGTGCCTTGAACCTTGCTGAGGCTCTCCTGGACCTCTTGCAGGCGCGCCTGGACCGCTTCAGCGCCACTCTTCAGTGTAGCCTTGATGATTTCCATGTCAGCGTTCACTTCCGCCTGCCACTTGCTCCAACGATCCACGGCGCGCCTCCCGAGAATGCTCTTAGCCCGTTTTCGGCAGTGTACTGAATCCTATTTAAGACGATCTGAGGTTCGTTTTGCCCCCTATGTTCTCGTCTGAGTGACGGGACCCCTCTCGGCTGCAAGGGGTGCGCCTGGTTGGGGCGGGGTAGGCGCAACCGTGGGCGCGTGATAGCGGGGATCCAGCCGAAGACGTGAAGCCGTCGATCCTCGCTGGTGAGGTGGTCCGGCCAGGGGAGGAAGTGGCCGCGCCCGCCGTCGGTCCATGGGCCACAGGAAATCATGGATGGACGAGTTTCTGGAGACCTTTTCTGAGGCGCTCAATCGTTGCGCATATTCAATCTGAGGCATCCCCAGTTTTCGCCACGTCAATGACGATAGCGTTCTCGTTATGTGACGTTGCACAGCGGTGAGATGACGCGTCCCATTGGGGGCCCCCTGCATGCGTGGCCTTGCAATTCCTCAGCGGGCATGCTTGTTCGGCTCGCCGCGAGCGTGCCTTCCACCCGGGATACAGGGCACCACCTCGCCGGCATGGGCACTGCCGATCAACTTGGGCTTCATCGCGTCCAAAGAAGAGCAAAGTGATCGGCAGCTACGAGCGGTAGGGGGGCCACAGCACCACGGGTATTGGCGCCAAGGCGGGCAACGGCGCATTGGTTTCCAGGCTCGCCGTCTGCACTGGCTACGCCGGCTTCTCCATCTGCCAGACCTCGCGCTGACGCACAACCGCATAAACTCAGGATCACTCGTTCCCAAGTAACTCGCGTCCGCCGCCTGATGGAAACTTGAGGAGGAAACTGACTGGCCCCTGGCCGGCACGAAGGACTCTTTCTTCGAGGGCAAGAACATGCATCTGTGACATCATGTCGGAGGTGCATGCTTCGGTGGCTCTTCCGTTCTTGAATCGGGATGAAGAGGTAGCGCGGCTGCGACGATTCTTTCGCCGCAACGAAACTTCGCTCGCCGTCTTGTACGGCCGTCGCCGACTGGGCAAGTCCCGTCTTCTCCTGGAAACCCTACCGCCGGGCCGGGCCGTGTATTTTGTGGCGGACGACAGGGAGGCGGCCTTGCAGCGAGCCGCCCTGGCCGTCGAGATCGGCCGTCTTGTGCCGGGCTTTGATCTGGCGGTCTATCCCAGCTGGGATGCCTTGCTCACGCACTGGTTCCAGGTTGCGCCCCGGCGAGCCACCCTGGTGCTGGACGAGTTTCCCGAGCTGGTGGCACACGCGTCGGAGCTGCCGGGGATCCTCCACAAGCATGTGGACCGTCGCGAGCCGAATGGCCCTCACGTCGTCTTGTGCGGCTCGTCGCAGCGCATGATGCAAGGGCTTGTGCTCGACCGCAGCGCCGCGTTGTACGGGCGTTCCACCGAGATTCTGAAGGTCGAGCCGCTGGCCCCCGGGTGGCTCCTGGCGGCGCGTCTCGCCAAAAACGCAGAGGCGGCGGTGGAAGCCTGGGCGATCTGGGGAGGCGTTCCGCGGTACTGGGAGCTCGCCGCGGAGTTCCCTTCGCGGCAGGCTGCGCTGTCGGACCTCGTCCTCAATCCGCTCGGCGTGCTCTATGGCGAAGCAGACAGGCTCCTGCTCGACGACCTGCGGGATCCAGCACAGTCGGCGTCCATGCTCGAGTTGATCGGAAACGGATGCCATCGCATGTCCGAAATCGCCGGACGTCTCGGCAAGCCGGCCGGCGCGCTGGTACGTCCGCTTCAGCGTCTCGTGGACCTGGCACTGGTGCGCCGCGACCGTCCCTTCGGGGAAGGCGAGCGTTCCACGAAGCGCTCCGCATACCGAATCGCCGACTCATTCTTGCGGTTCTGCCACCGATACGTGACGCCGAACCGTTCGCGACTTGAGGCAAGACTGGTCACGCAGGTCGCCGATGCCGTGGAAACCGACTTCCCGCACTTCGTGTCGGCCGCGTGGGAAGACCTCGCCCGCCGCAGCGTGCCGCACCTGGGGCTCTTCGACAAATCGTGGGGACCTGCATCGGCCTGGTGGGGTCCCGGGACCGACCGCAAGCCGCTCGAGGTCGACCTTGTCGCGGAGAGTCTTGATGGCAGCGCATTGCTTCTCGGTTCAGTCAAGTGGGAGAACCGCAGCGACTTGAGGCGAATCGCCGCTGAGCTGTCAGCGGCGGCGGCACGGCTCCCGATCGTGGGGCGACGCCGAGTGCACGTGGCGGCGTGGATCCGCCGCAGTCCTCGCGGCTCGAATCCAGCGTGCGTGGCGGTAGACCCGGCCCAGGTCATGGCGTGTCTGCGGTGAGTGGGCACGGGAATTGTTTCCGTCTGTTAACCCTATGTTTACGCAAAACGCCTTTACTCGAACCCTGGAGGTCGGTATAGTATGTGAAACGGGTGGCTGGCTTTATGCGGCTGACCCAGGGGGAGTCGCCCTCGGCTCCCCCTGGCCCCCCAGGCTGGCTCGTACCAACGAGTGGGAGATCGATTGATGAACTTCTTTGGCGGTTTCGGGAACTTCCTCAACGCTATGCCCGCGATCAGCAACCTGGGCTTCACGCCGAACATGCCGGTTCCCAACTTCGGCAACGGCACCCAGTTGAACAGCATGTTTGCGACCGCGCTCGGGCCCGAGGGCCTGATGGGACTCGGGCCGGCCAACGCCACCATCGCCGCCGGGTTCTCCGGCACCGTGGGCTCCGACCTCACGGCCGGCATCCAGGCGCGCGTCCCGCAGTACCGCACCGTGTTCGACCAGAAGCCGATCTACGCGTACGACACCTTCAAAGCGGAAGACTACCACTTCCAGCAGGGCACCACCACCAACCACGTCGCGGTGGCCTCCTCGACCCAGACCCGCTTCATCGACCCGGTCATCATCGACCTGGACGGCGACGGCAAGCTCGGCGTCACCGGCCGCACCAACACTTCCGAGATCATCGCGGACAGCACCGCGGTCGCCACCAGCGTCAGCCAGCAGGGCCGTCGCATCGACACCACGACGACCTCGACCCGCAGTTGGACGACCCGCGACAACTGGAACGACAAGATCGACTTCGACGTCAACGCCGACGGCAACGTGGATCGCACCGAGTGGCTCAAGACGGGCACCGGCGACGCGTTCCTGGTGACCGACCTGAACAACGACGGCCAGATCAACGGCCGCGAGCTGATGAACGAGACCGGCATCAACGGCGAGCAGAACAAGTACAAGGGCGGCTGGGACAAGGCCCGCGACCTGTTCGACGCCAACAAGGACGGCGTGCTCGAAGGCAACGAGCTGTCCAACCTGAAGGTCTGGAACGACAAGAACGGCGACGGCCGCGTGGACTCCGGCGAGATGAAGAGCCTCAGCGAGGCCGGCATCGTCAAGATCGACACCAATGACGGCACGGTCACCCGCCAGCGGCTCACCGGCTACCAGTCGGTGCCGCGCCAGGAAGTCTCCGGCTACGTCGAGCTGAACTCGTTCGCCAACACCGGAGGCTCGAACATCGGCATGAACTTCACCCCGGTGGGCAGCTCGTCACCGGGTCCGCTGAGCGGCATTGACATCTTCTCGACCGGCGGCGTGCCCGACATGCAAGCCCTCTGGCAGTTCGCCGCGAACTATCGGTCCTTCACTCCGGTGGCTCAGCGGCCGATCTTCGCGTAAGGGAAACGACGGGCGGCTGATGCGGCCCGTTTTTCTTTCCGTAGGAATTGACCGCCCGCCGCGCGTA